>NZ_JBFUFK010000027.1:0-28913 GCF_056403475.1 Rhizobium sp. P2_G9
GCCGGCGCCCTCATGGCCGAGAATGGCGGGGAACAGGCCTTCCGGATCGGCACCGGAGAGCGTGAAATCATCTGTGTGGCAGATGCCGGTCGCCTTGACCTCGACCAGCACTTCGCCGGCCTTGGGGCCTTCGAGCTGGACAGTCGTGATTTCGAGCGGTTTGCCGGCCTGTATGGCCACGGCGGCACGTACGTCCATAGTGTCTGATCCTCCGTTCAGTTCTTGGCGTGTTCGCGGGTCGACGCGGCGATCTTCACTTTGTGCCAGGCGATGATGTCCATCAGTTCGGGCGAGAAGCTGTCATATGCGGGAACCGACAAGCCGGCTAACTGACTGCGTATGCCCGACATCGATGATGGCGACGTACCGGTCTCGACCAGCGATGAAACGAAGGCGGCAAATTCGATCGGAAGCTGCGCATCACTGTCAGACAGTTCCGGGTGCACGAATTCAAGGCCGTAGAAATGATGGTCCTTGTCCGTCACCCTGCCGACCATATGGGTTCCGCAATCCCTGCAGGCGTAGCGCTGAATCTTCTGGGATTGATCGACCACAGCGAGCTTGCCGGCATTTTTCGTCTCGACGGCGGACCCTGCCGGCGTCACGGCGACCTGTGCGAAGACTGCGCCTTCCGGCTTCCAGCATTTGGAACATCCACAAAGGTGGTTGTGATAGACCGGGCCGCTAACGGTGATCTCGACCGGTTCGTCCTGGCAGCGGCAGCGCAGAAGGGCGCAGGCCGCGTTGGAGCTGACCGGCTTACTGGCGGCGGGATGCAGGGTGAGCGTTTCCCGGCTCAGGTCTTCGGCCCGCGCCTTTATGAGGCGGTTGAATTTTTCGTAAGCCGCGCGGGTATTGGTGTCGATGTTCGGCCACCTTTGTTCCGCAACGGGGCCACCAAATATCTCGCTGTGGGCGAGCCGCGTCTTGCCATCGGCGATCGGCTCAAGAACAAAAATATGCTCGGCGGAAAACACGCCGCCCGGCGCCTCGCTCAGCCAGCGCAGTTCGCGCGCGCCGACAATCCGGGTGATGGTCGGATTGATCGGAATATCGGGCGTATTGTCCTGCTTGAGCGTGCCGGATACGCGTTCCCCGACGGTCGTACGCCCCTTGAGATCCGGAATGATCTCATTCCATTCCGGATATTTCTCCAGATCGTCGAGAACGCTCCAGACAAGCTGAGGCGCCACGTCGATGATGATCTCAGTTTCCAGTGTGTACATTATTGCCCCTTCGATGTTCCGGCTCGATCAAAGCTGCTCGTCGCCGGTTGGCATCATCCTCTCGCGGATCATCCGCCGTGGTCGCCGGTCGCTCGGCTAGCCTCTATCTCGATTTTTTCGATATCGCAATTTATTTCGAAAATATGTATTTATTTCGATTTTACTGTTGCGGATTTTTGGCGGCGTAAGGCCATTCGTACAAAAGCGTCGAACTTGCCATGCGCCGCCATGCCCGGTCCGCCGACTTAGCTTTTCAGTTCCTTTCCTTCGACCTGGATCGTAAGATCGACCTCGTCACCGATCATGCCGAGTGCCGCCTTCATGCCGAAATCGCTGCGCTTGATCCTGGTCGTGGCACTGAAGCCGACGACATGGCTCTTGTCCCAGGGATTCTGACCTTCCTTGTTGAAGGTAACGTCGAGCGTCGTGGATTTGGTCACGCCGGCAATCGTCAAGTCACCGACGATCTGGCCCGTCGTATCGGTCGACTTCTTGAATTCCTTGCCGACGAAGGTGATCTCCGGGAATTCCGTCGCGTTGAACCAATCGGCGCCCTGGATGTCGCCATCGCGTTGCTTGTTGTTGGTCGAGATCGAGGCGACGGTCACCTTGACGTCGAGATTGCTTGCCTCCGGCTTGGACGCGTCGAAATCGAAGGCTCCCGAAAACTCCCGGGCAACGCCGATCACCTTGGAGAAACCAAGATGGTCGATGTAGAACGCGATTCCCGAATGCACGGGATCGATGCTGAACTTCGTGGCCCAGGCGGGCGACACCGCTCCGGCCAGTGCCGACATCGAAAGCAGGATTGCTGCGAGTCTGTATTTCATTGTCATTCTCCTCCTCAGGTTAAACGGGAAAACTCGAGCCGTAGTCCAGGAAAGCGACGGCGACCGCGCTCGCGGCCGGGGGTGCTGCCAAGGCGACGTGAATGAAAAGGCGCGGGAACTGTCCGGATATTCCGATCGCCCGGCAGACGCGGTCCGCAAACATTGGCAGGACCACGCATAAGGCGAGAACGGCGATGGCAACCAGATCGGCCTTGCGCGTGATCAGCACGACAGTGTCGGCGATGGCGGTCAGACCGCCCAAGGCTCCCATGGATGAAGCGCCGCCGAAACGAAAGGCGGGTTTGAAAGCATGCAGGATCAGAATCCCAAAGCACCCCGCCGCAAACATCAGGCAGAGTTGGAACGAGGAGGACGACGCGCCCAGAAGGGCTATCGGCGCAAAGCCAAGCGCCAGGACAGCAACGACACCGCCTCGCTTCACGTCATCCTCCCGGGCGCATCCGGTGGATGCGGCGCGCGGCCACTGACCCCACGCCGCGCCATGCAACACAAACCACATCACCGCCAGTCCGCCGGCAGCGGCGACAAGGACCTCCCAGGACGCGACGCCCAAACGAGGGAGACCGATATAAATCGCCGCCAAGGCTGGCTGTAGCAGGGCGAGTGGGTGAACCGCCTTGGGCATGAGGCGCTCCGCCGCAAAGCCCAGGACCGTGCCGACAGCGATCACATAGAAGACTTTGTTCACTGCTCCCACCGGAGGGAATGCCGGCACCTTGTTGTAGACAAACCAGTAGGCGGCCACCAAAGCGGCAGGCATCAGCAGATCGGTGGGACGGACAAGACCGCGCCAGCGCATCAGCCCTGAGACCAGGAAGGCGGCCAATGCCATGACGAGCAGGGACGCGGCCAGCGCCTCCTGCGGGGAGTTGCCAAATCCAAACATGCGATGTTTCCAAACTGCGAAATGGATGAGAGGCGATTGTACGCCGATGTGCGCGCTCAGCAGACGTGGACGGCGCTACGATCTCCGGCTCGCGCCATCCGACCGGAGACGGTCGATCGATTTCTGCTCATGTTCCCCCTGTTCCCCGCGTTCTCCTCAACAGCGGGCCGCCGCATGGCAACGTTAGATACCAAGTGGTTTTCAAATACCATTTAGTTTTCGAAGTCAAACTAGTCTTTGAATTTTTAGATGTCAAGCGAGATCAGCGTCAAGCGCCATCATTTACGGCGGATATTCGGAAACTTGCGGGAAAGATCGAGATGCGCACGGACCACGCCAAGTAACCCGAAACCAAGCTGGCTACGCGGTCACTCGTTCTTCATGCGCCGGATGATGTCGGCCGCCGATCGAGAGGCTCTGAGCGACGACGCGCAACGGAAGGCGGTCAGGCCGACCTGAGGGCCGCGGATTTCGCATCTCGGGAAGAGCGGTACATGGCCCCCAAGACGACCCGAACCATGTCACCGGGAGCGCCGTCTTTGAGGAAGCTCGATATGCCGCCATAGGTCAGTTCAAGGACGATACCGCCGATATAGAAGGGACTGGCCGGAGGCTGCAGGACAAGCTCCAGTTTGTCGATGAGGATTTTCCCCACCCCTTCCCATTGGTCGCGGAAAAGGTTGACATGGCGGTCGCCAAGCGTCTTATCATGCTGCGCCATCCTGAGAAGCTCGATGGCCAGCATGCCCCATTTACGGTCGTCGCCGCGGTTGCTCGCCCAGTTGGCAAGCACGTCGATCAGTTGCATGGGATCATCGCATTTGCCGAGAAGATCGGCCAATTGAACGACGTCCCCGCCGGCATTTCCGGCAAGCAATTGAAGAAAAATGTCTTCCTTGTTGGCGAAGTTCGAGTAGAACGCCCCCTTCGAAAATCCTGCCTCTTCAGCGATCCGTTCTATCGAAGCCCCGGCATAGCCGTACCGCGCCATCACCTCGAAGGCGGATTCTAAAAGCTTTTCCTTCGTGCGAGCCTGACTCTGCTCACGTGTCAGCCGTGCCATGCGCGAATCCCGTTGATGCGTATCCAGAAACCGAGGCGTACTCCAAAAAGTAGCAATCACACAATAGCCGTGAGAAGGCAAATGAGTGCCCAGAAGATCGGATATTCCGGACCCATCTTCTGCCAACGCCAGTTCGCGCCGTTGATCTTGACGACGGCATAGCCCGCTCCGAGCAGCACCAAGGCGCCCAGAACTGCGGCAATGCGGGGATAGACGCCCAGCATCATGCCGATCGCCGCCGCAAGTTCGAAAGCCATCGTGATACCGATGAACAGCTTGCCAGGCCTGAACCCCGCAGCCGCGAAAGTCTCAGACGCCTTGCTGTAATGCAGGCTCTTGCCAACAAAATGCGGAATGAACCAGGCGCCGCAGAGAATGCGGAGCCAGTCTACCAGAACGAAATGCATCACTCCTCCTTGAGCGCGGGTTCGGACCCGGATGGGCGAGGATATTTGGTTTTCCTCGCTTGCCTTTTCAGATACTAAACGGTATTCACAATCCAAATAGAATGTCAATACGATGCGATCTTTGAGATTGGGAGGAGATGATGATGGAAATGATGCGTGCCGCGCGATTGCATGCCGTAGGCCAGCCGATGAGCATCGACGAAGTGGAACGCCCGACGGCGACGGGAAATGATGTCGTCGTTCGCGTGAAGGCCTGTGGCATGGTTCCGAACCTGGCGAACGTGCTGGCCAACTGGGAGACATGGTACCCGCAGATGCCGCTGCCGCCGCGTCCGGCGATCCATGGTCTCGATCCGAGCGGCATCGTCCACGAGGTCGGTCCCCAGGTCGTCAGCCTCAGGCCCGGCGACAGGGTCTATGTGAATCCCGGCCGTTTTTGCGGCGCATGCCATCATTGCTCTTCCGGCAGGCCTCAGGCGTGCGAATATTGGACCTTGGGAGGATATTTCGGGTACAATCCCAAGAGCATGGAGATGTTCGCCCGCTACCCTTATGGCGGCTTCGGCGAATTCATGGTCGCCCCGCAGGCGCAAGTCATCAAAATCCCCGACAACATGAGTTTCGTCCAGGGTTCCCGCATGGGCTATCTCGGCACGTCCTACGCCGCCCTGAAGAAGTGCGGCCCGCTCATGGGCAAGACGCTGATCATCAACGGCGCGACCGGAACGTTGGGGTTGGGAGCGACGCTGCTCGCCCTGGCGATGGGCGTCGCGAGAATCTATGCCATCGCCAGGGGCGAGAAGCTGCTCGAAAGATTGAAGGCAATCGCTCCCGACCGGATCGTCACCTTCTCGAATACGAAGGGATCGTCGGCTGCCTTCGTCAAGGATGAGACCGGCGGAAGCGGCGCGGACCTGATGCTCGATACGCTCGGCGCCAAGGCGCCCCTCGACTGCATGTTGGACGCCATGGGCGGCGTCAAACGGGGAGGTCGCATCGTCAATATCGGCGGCACGTCCGGCGCTTTGCCCGTCGACGTCAAGTGGTGGATGGACGAGCAGATGGAGTTGATCGGCTCGGTCTGGTTCACCGCCGCCGAGGGCATGGAGATCGCCGCCATGGTCGAAGCCGGCATTATCGACATGTCGGTCATGTCGCCGATGGTGTGGCCGATCGAGAAGATCAACGAAGCGATCTCCGGCGTCGGGAAGGACGAGGGCGGCTTCACATACTATGCGGTCGAGCTGTAAACGGAGCTGCAATAGCCCGCACCTGCCTGGCCGACTCCCGTCAACGCCGCTCGCGGAACGCGGCGTGGCATGACGTACAGGTTTGCAGCATCATGTGGAAGGCGTGCTCGGAACTGAAGGACGCGATGTCAGGGCGATTCGCCTTGCGACGCGCGAACGGCCCGCCTTCGATCATTTCCGCGTGCCGCATCCGCATCGACTGCGGCACGCGGTCTCCGTCTGCGGCGGCCGCTCCCACCCGAGCCGCGTATGCCTGGAGTTGAGACGCAAGCGTTTCGAACTTGGCGCGCTCGGTGGCGATCTCGGGTCGCGCGTCCGATCCGGGTGCGGCCGCGATCTCCCGAAAATGCGAGACGAGCAGCGTTCCGGCCCTGTCCACGATGATCGCGGCAGCGGCCCTGAACTCATCCGCGTCATACTTCCGCTTTCCAAGAAAAAAGTCGTTCAGGGCTTTCGCGGCCGCGCTCATCGACTTCATATCGTCCTGGCGAGCTTTCACGACGGGCGGGATTGTTTGTGCAGCGGTCACGACAGAGCAGATGAGCGTAGCTCCAAGGCTCCCCGCGAACAGAAGCTCCCTGCCTGTCATAAGTTGGCTGCCCGAAGCCTGAGCGAGTTGCCGATCACGCTCACCGACGAGAGCGCCATCGCGGCGGCTGCAATGACGGGCGAGAGCAGCAGGCCGAAAGCCGGGTAGAGGATGCCTGCGGCGACGGGCACTCCGGCCGCATTGTAGACGAAGGCGAAGAACAGGTTCTGGCGGATATTGCTCATGGTGGCGCGGGACAGTTCCCTCGCCTTCACCAGCCCCTGGAGATCGCCCTTGAGCAGCGTGACGCCGGCGCTCTCGATCGCGACGTCGGTGCCAGTGCCCATCGCCACCCCGACATCGGCCGCAGCGAGAGCCGGCGCGTCGTTCACGCCGTCTCCGGCCATGGCGACGACGCGGCCCTCCGACCGCAGCTTTCTGACGATCTCGCCCTTGTTCTCCGGCAGAATCTCAGCTTCGACTTCATCGATTCCCAGGCGTTTCGCCACCGCGAGCGCGGTCGTCCTGTTGTCTCCGGTCAGCATGACCACCCTGATGCCGGCGTCACGCAGCGCCTTCAGCGCCTCCGGCGTGCTTTGCTTGACCGGGTCGGCGATTGCGATCAATCCGCCCACCTTGCCGTCGATGGACATGAATATGACCGTGGCGCCCTCTCCGCGCAGCGCTTCCGCGTCTCCGGCCAGGGCGGCGACGTCGATGCCTTGCTCTCCCATGATCCGCAGGCTGCCGATCACGAGACGTTTGCCGTCGACGGTGCCGACGACGCCTTTTCCGACCGGGCTGTCGAATTCCGAAGCGATCGACAGCGGGATGTTGCGGTCGGCCGCCGCCTGCACGACAGCGAGTGCCAATGGGTGCTCGCTCGACTTCTCCAGGCTGGCGGCGAGGCGCAGGAACTCGCGCTCCTCGATATCAGGGGCGGTCCTCACAGCGGTGACCTTCGGCCGCCCCTCGGTGAGCGTACCGGTCTTGTCGACGACGAGCGTATCGACCTTCTCGAAACGCTCAAGCGCCTCCGCGTTCTTGATCAGCACGCCGAGGCCGGCGCCCCGGCCGACGCCGACCATGATCGACATCGGGGTCGCAAGCCCGAGCGCACAAGGGCAGGCAATGATGAGCACGGCGACGGCCGCCAGGAGAGCGTGCGCGAACCGAGGCTCGGGTCCCCAAATCATCCAGGCCGCGAACGCAAGCGCAGCGACCGCGATGACCAGCGGCACGAACCAGCCGGACACCCGGTCGGCCATCCTCTGGATCGGTGCGCGCGAGCGCTGGGCATTGGCGACCATCAGCACGATCTGCGACAGCATGGTGTCCCGGCCGACCTTGCCAGCCTCCATCAGGAAGCCGCCGGTCTTGTTCATGGTCCCGCCGATCAGCGCCGAACCCGATTCCTTGGTAACGGGCATGGACTCGCCGGTGACCATCGACTCGTCGACCGAGCTCCGTCCCTCGACCAGCTTGCCGTCGACCGGAACCTTTTCTCCCGGCCGTACCCTCAACCGGTCTCCGACAGCGACCTCGTCGAGGGCCACGTCGGTTTCCGAGCCGTCAGCGGCAACCCGGCGCGCCGTCTTGGGCGCGAGGTCCAGCAGCGCCCGGATGGCTCCGCCCGTCTGCTCGCGTGCCCTCAGTTCCAGGACCTGTCCCAAGAGCACCAGAACGGTGATGACCGCGGCCGCCTCGAAATAGACGGCGACTGCGCCGCGCATGCCGCGGACAGTATCGGGGAAGAGACCGGGAGCGATGGTCGCGACGGTGCTGTAGAGCCACGCGACGCCTGTTCCCATGGCGATCAGGGTGAACATGTTGAGGTTCATTGTCGTCAGCGAGCGCCATGCGCGTTCGAAGAACGGCCATCCCGCCCACGACACGACGGGCGTGGCAAGCACGAGCTGAATCCAGTTCGAGACCTGCGGATCGACCAGCATGTGCATGTCGAACAAGTGAGCGCTCATTTCGAGGACGAAGACAGGAGCCGCCAGGATCAGCCCGACCCAGAAACGACGGCGCATGTCGAGATATTCTGCGCTCGGCCCTTGCTCCGCCGTCGCGGTCTCCGGTTCCAATGCCATGCCGCAGATCGGGCAACTGCCAGGCCTCGGGCGCCTGATCTGAGGATGCATCGGGCAGGTGTAGACAGTCCCGGCTGGGGCAGCCTGCCGCGCTGCGGAGGCGGGCCGCGTCGCGGCTGGCGCACTATGATGCTCGTGATTGTGGTGCGCGTGTTTGTCGCCATGGTGATCGTGGTCGGACATGATCGAAGATTCCCGTTGCAGGGGTACCCTCCGCCGCTCGCCGGACGGAGGGCATGTGCTGGTCTCAACCCAATTTGCCGTAGTTGACATAGGTCATCATGCCCGTCGCCATGTGGTACAGGTGATGGCAATGGAGCGGCCAGCGTCCGGGATTGGCAGCATCGAAGGCGACGGTGACCTGTTGCATCGGAGGAACGAGCACAGTGTCCCGGACAGCTCCGGCGAATGCCTCGCCGTTGATCGCGACGACATGAAAATGATGGCCGTGCAGGTGCATCGGATGCGACATCATCGACTTGTTGGACATCGTCACTTCCACGCGGTCGTTTTCCGCGACGGACAAGTCGCCCGGTCCTCCGATCGACCACATGTAGGACTTCATGTCGCCCGTCAGCGACAGGTCGTAATGGCGGCTGGCCGGGCGTGCGGCCAAGGGTGACATAGCAACGACGCTCCGCTCGAAGCCAAGGTCGAGCGCGGGGCCGTCCAGCGTTCCATCGACAGGAACCTTGGCCACCGTCGCGCCGGCGGTGGCGAGCACGACACCCGCACGCTGCCGGGCGCCTTCGCGCAGCGCCAGAACGGGGAACGACCCTCCTTCCCCGGGAATCCGGACCCGGATGTCCAGCCGTTGGCCCATGGTCATCGGAAAGAACCGCCCCGCGACCGGCCGCACGGGCTGCCCGTCGACGGCGACGACCTCTCCCGGAAGCGTGCCAAGGTCGATGGTGAATGCCGTCGCGGTCGCTCCGTTGATGATCCGCAGCAGAACCTTGCCGCTCCTTTCCACCCTGACGACTTCAGGATCACCGAGGGTCCGGTCGTTCGCGAGATAGGCGTCGTATTCGATGTCGTTGATGTCCATGCCGTCCATTCCCGGCATGGACTGCATATCCGACATGTCCGACATCCCGGACATGTCCATCGTGTCGTCGCCCGTCATGTGGCCCATTTTGCTATGATCCATCATCGGCATGCCGGCCATGTCGTCCGGTGTCTTCTTCAACCCGGCGAGCAGTTCCTCGGGCGACTTGAACGAGAAGTCATGCAGCAGGACGACGACCTCCTGCTCGTCGGCCGCGCGGTCAGCGGCCGTCCTCACGATCAGCGGCGCTGCGAGAAGGCGCTGTTCCTGCAGCGTGTGGGCGTGCATCCAGTGCGTTCCGCCCGGACCGGCAGGAAAGGCATAGCGCCTCGCCTCCGCAGGCTTGAGCAGTGCCGCCGGATTGTTGGGGACACCGTCCTGGTTCCAGGGCGGCGTCAATCCGTGCCAGTGCACGAGGGTCGGTTCGCCGATCTCGTTGACGAGCTCGACGTCGAACATGGATTCGGCGTCGATGACGACACCGTGCCCGCCATCCGGCCTCAATAAGCCGAAGACCTCGGCGACTTTGCCGTTGATGTCGATGGTGCGCTTGGCGACCATAAGTTTCGTGGGATTGCCCTTCGGTTGGGACTGCGCGGCCAAAGCCGTGGTGGCCGGAAGGGTCAGCGCGATTGCGGCCGTCGACGCGGCCTTCAGAAGATCTCTGCGATACATGTCATACCTCGATTGGTTTCGAAGCGCCCCGCGGCCAGTGTCGTGGCGAACTGGTTTCCCCGCAGCGGGCGGAGGGTTCATCAGCTTTCGAGATGCACTTTCGGTGGGCCGAGGATCGGAGGCAGCGGCGTGCCGACCAGCACGTCCGAAACGGTCGCAGTCAGGGGAGAGATGCCGGAGAAGGCGCGGGACACGACCTGGCCGGGCATGATCGCCAGGCAAACGGCGCAGCCGACATCGCAGCAGGGTGTTTTTCCCGAGTGGTCGTGCTCACCGCCGGCATAAGCCCCATGGCCGTGCGCCATCGCCTCGATTGTGTGTGGCGGCGCTTCGTGGCAGGGAAATGGCGACTCGCCGTAAGCGGCACCCGCACTTGTCAGGGCGAGGAAGACCAGCGCCGCGAGCATGCGACGTATCAGCGTCCAGTCTTTTCGCTGCCGATGCAACACGCGCTTTTCCTTCTACCCGCGAAGATACCGCCCAGACGACGCCGCTCCTTGACGCAAATCAAGCGGCGTCCAGGCATGGAAATCCTGTCATTCGGTCGAGTTGTAAGGCTTCCAACCGTGGCAAGGTCAAGGGGGTCTTTCGGCCGGCTTCGTTTTTTGTGCCTTCAGGCGCGAGATTGGCCGTCGCACTCGAGCGCCTTCGGACAATAGGCCGATGCGTGAGGCCAGGACCGTTTAAGGTATTGGCTCGCTTCACCGGCGCGGTGCAAACGGTCAAAGACTTGCGACGGCGGTGGAGCCGGATACGACCTTGTCTTGGGGCCGTCCGACCTGTTCAGACCGTCGAACATAATCCCATGAATCTAAGCCGCACACGCCGGGTGTTTCTCGAGCAAGGCCAACACTTCCGATGATGGGACGGGCCGGCTGAAATAGTATCCCTGCAGTTCTGTACAACCCTGTTCGCGGACCTTTTCCAATTGGCTGGCTGTTTCAACGCCTTCGGCAGTCGTGGACATGCCGAGGCTTGCTCCCATCGCGACAATCGCTTTTATCAAGGCGAGATTGCTGTCCGACGTTTCGATCTCTCCGACAAACGACCGGTCGATCTTTATCTTGTCAAACGGGAATGAGCGCAGATAGGAGAGCGACGAATATCCGGTGCCAAAATCATCCATGGCGATCCTGACGCCCATTTCCCTTATCTCGTGGAGCAGGGTCAGCACCGGCTCGGAAGCTGCCAGCAGAACCGATTCCGTGATTTCGAGTTCCAGGCGATGCGCTGCAAGACCTGAATCGGCAAGCGCCCCGACGATCGTGAGGCCAAGGCCGGGTGATTTGAATTGAACCGGCGAGAGATTGACCGCCAGTTTCAGATTGCCGGGCCAGGCAGCCGCTTCCCTGCAAGCGTGCTTCAACACCCATTCGCCGATCACCCCGATCACGCCGATTTCCTCTGCAATCGGTATGAAGGCGGCGGGAGGCACCATGCCACGTTCGGGATGCTGCCAGCGCAGAAGCGCCTCGAAACCGATGATCTCCTGCGTGTCAGCGTTGACGAGTGGCTGGTAGTGGAGGGCGAACTGATCCGCCGCCAGCGCGACGCGGAGATCCATTTCCATGTGCCGCCGCTCCTGCATCTGCGCTTCCATGCCGGGCTTGAAGAAGCGATACGTGCCTCGTCCATCGAGTTTGGCCCGATAGAGGGCGATATCGGCATTTCCGAGCAGGGCCTCGAGGTCCTCGTCTTTCGATCCAGCGAGCGAAATCCCGACGCTTGTCCCAATGACGACCTGATGATCGTCCAACTGGAACGGACTTCCAAGCATTTCAATGACGCGGGTGGCAAGCGCCGCACTCTGTTCCGGGTCCGTCACCCCACATTGCAGGATCACGAATTCGTCGCCACCCACGCGCGCCACCGTGTCGTTAGCGCCGGCGCACTCCAGCAGGCGCTTTGCGACGCCTTTCAGCAATGCATCGCCGACCGGATGGCCAAGGCTGTCATTGACCGATTTGAAGTGGTCGAGATCGAGCCACAGCACCGCCGGCGCCCGACCATCGCGGACACGCGATAATTCGTCCCGCAATCGCGCGCGCAACAGCGCCCGGTTGGGCAATTGCGTCAGTGCGTCATGCAGCGCCATATGCTGGATTTCGGCGGTGCGTTCTCCGACCCGTTTTTCCAATGTCTGATTGATTCCACGCTGCAATGCCATGTTGCGCAGCACCAGCACCCAGCCCGCTATCGCGGCAAGGCAGATCACGGCGACCGCACCATAGCCGGCCCACTCGAAGAAGTTGACAGCACGTGCTTCCGCGCCATTGCGGAAATCCGCATCGCTGCTGCCGGCCCAGAAGGACCAGCTTGATCGGGGATCGTATGACTCCAACGGCAGAACTTCGGAATAGATGAGCGACGCGTCCGGTTTGGCGGCGGAGACCGCAGGCATCGAGACATTCACCTGACCCTCTGTCGCCGCCAGGATAACGCCATTCTGGCGGTTCACCAACGCATAGCGTTCGGGTGGCAACAGGGCCTGTAGCGCGCCAAGTCTGATGATGCCTGTGATCGAACCTTTCAGCTTGCCGTCCGGATCAAAAAACGGAACCGAAAACATGACGCCAGTCCGGTCATATTCGTTTCTTGTCTTGGAAAAGACCGTGTTGTCGCAGGTCATGACCGGCTCGCCACTGATCATCGGCAGCTTCAGGCCGGTGACCTTGCCGATATCGGCATAGTTCTGCTTGAGCCACGACAATTGCTGCCTCAGCTGCCGGTACTCGTAAATCTCGATTTCCGGGATGCTATCCTCGGCTTTTTGGCTGTCTTCGCCGAACGGATCGGCGGCGCCAGCATTGCGGCCCGCATCGACGATCAACTGATCGAACATCAAAATCGGCTCTTCAAGCTTGCCGGTCGCCCAATCGATGCGCTCCGGATTGAGGCTGACCGGCACGATATAGACTTCCGAAACGGCAACCGAATTCGCCAGGTTGTTATAGATCTGCTGGATTGCGTCCCGGCTGTCCGCATCCAGATTGGTGCCGTGGCGGTCGAGCTTGCGGACGCTTGGCAGCCTGCTTATCGTCCGGAGGTTTTCGTAGATCTGCCGTAGCGACTTGTTGACGCCATCGGAGGCTGAAGCGGTATCGGCATGTTGCGCTTCGACATAGTGCAGACGCGCATTCTGGTATTCGCGCGCCGCTTCCATATGGACCGCCGCCGCCATAGCGACGCCCATGAAAACGATCACCATGGCACCAAGCGCAAAATTACCGGGCTTCATCGCACCTTACCAAGTACATACAGGCCAGGCGCATTAGACAATGATAATATTAACGCTTCATACGAGGTTTTTCCTGCAGAGTTATTTTGACGGGATAAACACGTGACCGGCAGCATTTGCTTGGCACTCAAAACGACCTTCTCATTGGATGCGTGGCCAAAATTGCTGTCCATTGCATAGCGCATATCTGCTGCGTCGACGGCGCGATCGAGATCATCACGCTCAGGCGCGATGAATTGCACCTTCTTCACATTGCCCGGCACTATGAGGCGGATTGAAATCTTCGCCGCACCGGCAATCACCATCGCGTGAGCCTGTAACGAACCCAGCCTCCGGACCGAAGATGTCATGTCTCAACCGAAGGGAACGCTCCGATGAAACGATCAGCCAATGCCGTTGCGACGGCCGCTTTACTCCTCGCTGGACTCGCCATACCCGCAAAGGCAGCGGATCATGCGCCTGTCGTCGTCGAACTTTTCACCAGCCAGGGATGTTCCTCCTGTCCGCCGGCCAACGCAAATCTGATCAAGCTCAGCAAGCAGAAAGACGTGCTGGCTCTGAGTTTCGCCGTCACCTACTGGGACTATCTCGGCTGGAAGGATACGTTCGGCAAAGAGGAATTCACCGACCGGCAGGCGCGTTATGAACCGGCGCTCGGCCAGGAAGGGCCGTTCACCCCGCAGATGGTGGTCAACGGCAAAGTCAGTGCGGTCGGCAACTATCTCGGCGAGATGCAGCAACTGGTCGCCAATGCCGATCCGCTTGCCGGTCCCTCGATTTCATTACGCGGTACGCATGCGGACATCGGCAGTTCGGATATTGCCGACGGCACGGCCGATGTCTGGCTGGTGCGCTATGACCCGAATGTCGTGAAAGTGCCGGTCGACCGCGGCGAAAACACCGGCGTGACGCTGGCGCACACCCATGTCGTCCATGCCCTGACACGTCTCGGCAAATGGCACGGCAAAGCTGAAACCTTCGATTTTTCCGCCGCGGCGGGCAAGCTGCACACAGCCATCCTGGTCCAGGGCGAGAATGGCGGATCGATCATCGCCGCAGCGAGCAACTGAGCGCCACGGCTCCTCAAGCCACCTGAAATACGTCAGGGCCCGTTTCCGGGCCCTGAACACGTTTCCAGCATGCCGATTTACATCATGCTCTTCATGGCATTGTCCATGTGCATCTTGCAGTCGGACATCTTCTTCATCTTCATCGAGTCCTTGGCCATCGTCATTTCCTTCATGGCCTTGTCCTTCATCGCCATGTCCTTCATGCCGTCGATCTTCTTGTCCATCTTCATCATCGACGCATTGGTGCATTTCGCCTTCGACATCATCATCGTGTTGGCGGCCATGGCCGGCGAGATGAAGGCGCCCGCAACGATGACGGCAGCGATGGTCAGTTTCAGCATGGTAGTCTCCTTTTGGTTTCGGGCGTCATTGCCCTTTGGGTAAAGTCTATCCATCGGCCGGGAGAGCCTCTCCCGGACCCGTGTGAATTCCAATATTGATGCGGTTTAGCGCCCGCGCCTCAGCGCACTGGGCAGAGCCTCAGATACCGGCATACCATTCGTAGCCGCGGTCCTCCCAGAAGCCACCCTTGCCGCTGCCCAGGTCATTGAACCGGTCGCGCAATTCGATACGCATGAGGTATTTGGCCTGCTTGTAGCCCAGGTGACGCTCGACCCGCAGACGCAGCGGCGCCCCATGCGCCACTTCCAGATCCTTACCGTTCATGCCGTAGGCGAGGATGGTCTGGGGGTGGAAAGCATCGATCAGGTCGACGCTCTCGTAATAGCGGCCCGAACCATCCAGCGACTGTTCGAGGTCGTCGGCGCAGTAGAACACGGCATAACGGGCATTTGGCTTGACGCCCGCCGTCTTGAGCAGCAGGCCGAGCGGAACCCCGGTCCACTTGCCAATCGCGCTCCAGCCCTCGACACAGTCGTGACGGGTAATCTGCGTCCGCGACGGCAGCTTCTTCAGATCGGCCAGCGAAAACGCCATCGGCCGCTCGACCAGGCCGTCGATCTTCAGGCGCCAGTCGACAAAGCCGGTTTCCATCATCTGCGTATAGGCGTCGCTGTCGGGCTGGCTGGTGCCGTTCGAGCGGAAGGTCGGCGAAATATCAGCCTCCGAAAATTCCCGCGCCAGCTTGTCGCGCGGCACGAGCAGCCGCTGCGACCCCATGGTCAGTTTCTCGGCCATGGCGAGAACGTCGTTGACGCTCTGGTTTTCAACCACCGCATCGCAGCCGGAAAGCCCGATGGCACCAAGCCCGAGCGCGGAGCCGACCAGGATGCGGCGACGGCTGAACAGGAGAGAACTCATTCGGACGGCTCCTTCGTCTCGATCGCGTAGCGCCCGGTCACCATCGAGCGCATGTTGTTCCAGAAACCCGACAGGATCACCATCGCCACATGGACGATGACGAACAGCACGATGCTCCAGGCGCAGAAGAAATGGATCGCCCGCGCCGACGGACGGCCGCCGAAGATATCGAGCAGCCAGGGGAAGCCGGCATCGATCCCCGGCGACATGGTCAGGCCAGTTGCCAACATCAGCGGCAACAGCACGACGATGACGGCGACATAGGCGAGCTTTTGCAGGGCATTGTAATGCCGGGCCTCGTCGCCTTTGGGAAAACGCAATCGCGCATGCTGTATGATCTCCTGCCAGATGTGCCGTGGGGCGATTTCGCTCAACTTCGGCGCCAGGTCTCGGCGGAGATGACCGGAGACAAGGCTTGTCGCCAGATAAATCAGGCCATTGATTACAAACAGCCAGGCGAAGAAGAAATGCCAGCGCCTGCCGGTCGCCAGATCCTGGTAGCCGGGAATCGTGATCCAGGCCGGAAAGGCCCGCGCCGTCATCTCCCCATCCTGCCGCGACGCACCGAGCAGGCCCGTCGTCGTGATCGTCAGGCTGCCGATACGCAGGTAGCCGCGCATCGCGTCGCCATCGCCGTCCGAACCGATTTCGACAAAGGAAGGATCGTTGTCGGCGCCATACTGTCCCCAATGCAGCGCCGGATAGGCGTTGAAGATCTGCAGCCCGCTCATCAGCAGCATGGTCAGGCAAAGCACGTTCAGCCAATGGCACAGGCGTGTGACGACGGAGTGCCGGCGGACGAGAATTTTTCTCGGTGGTTCGGGTATATGAACTTCGCTTGGATCGATGGCGACCATGTCTTCCTGCTTCCACCCAGCGCGCTGCTCTTGGAGGCGGCGGCTCTCATAGGCATTTACGAAAGTCGGGCTGCGAAAGTTACAGCAGCCTTCAAATATTTTCTCACGAGACACCGGCTTGTGTGAGGTCTCGTATCAGGGCCTGGATCACGCTGCCCGAAAGTGTCCCAGTTTAGCGACAACGACATGAGCCAAACAAAGAGACAAAGCAGGTCGCTTGAATCCGCAAGCATGCCGCACGCTTCAGCTGACACCATGACTGTAGATGATCGTAGCAAGAATTGCAGAATAGGTCAGATGGTGGGCCAGTTGGTCGAGCCCGTGCAACATCCAGAACAGACGGCTGTTCATCGATTGCGGATGCAATCGGCCATGAACGGCCTTGGAATGGTCGATGACGAAATGGATGACAAACTCGCCGCCGCCGACAACCACGACCCAGATCAAATTCGGCGTCGAGATCCATAGGATCGGCATGGTGGCGATGGCGTGAATGCCGGCATGAACATATCCGCCCGGTCTGGCGAAATCGCCCTTGCCGCCGATCATCCACCCCGGCTGCAGCATATAGTCGGCGACGAAATGCTTGCTCTGCAGCCAGATCAGTGTCGCAAGCAGGAGCCAGCTGATAGCCATATCCCCGCCCCTCACCTCACCCGATCGATCGTGTGCACGTCGACCGGCGCCGTCTTGCCTCGGACGGAGACACCGCCCAGCGCCCGTGTGGCCAGACGGCCGCGGGTTTTCACAAGCGTCTCGTCACTCAGCACGATCTCCACGCCCTGCTCCTTGGCGATGCCGACAAGGCGGCTTGCGAGATTGACCGGGTCGCCGATCGCCGTGTAGCTCAGCCGTTCCGCCGAGCCGATATTGCCGACCAGCGCCACGCCGGTATTGATGCCAATGCGCACCCGAACCGCGTCGTGCTTTGGCGCAATCGGCGACATGGCATGCATGGCGTCACGGATGGCCGCCGCAGCCCGGCAGGCGCGCAGCGCATGCTCCGGCTCGTCATTGGGCGCATTCCAGATCGCCATCACGGCGTCGCCGATGAACTTGTCGACCGTTCCGCCTTCGGCATGCACGGCGGCGATGGAGAGCGTCAGGAAGCGCGTCAGGCTTGGCTCGACCCCTGCCCCGAGCTCTTCGGTAAGCTCGGTGAAGCCCGGCAGATCGGCAAACAGCACCGTCACTTCCCTCAACTCGCCGCCCGGCTTGGCCGCAATGCCGCCATCGATGAGGGGGCGAACAACCTCCACCGGCGTGAAGCGGGCAAAGGCGGACAGGCCTGTCGACATCCGCTTCAGCGCCGACGAGAAATCGTCAAGTTCGGTGAGCAGCACGGGGTGGTGCTCGACGGCGTCGAGCTCGAATCGCTCGATCAGGAGCAATTGCTGGGCCAGGCGAGACAGCGGCCGGGCAAACATGATCCGAGCGAACACGATGGCGGTGATCGCGGCAAGTCCGGCCAGACCGGCAATGATGAAGATCACGCGCTTGGTATTCGCATCGATGTCGCCGGCGAAGGTGGCCCGCGGTACGGCTGTGACCAGCCGCCAGTCCTCGAACGGCAGCTTGCTCGACGAGACGAAAACCGGCCCGAGAATCTTGCTGTCGACCATGGTGCGGACGCTGTCCGCCTTGTCGCCGGTCTCGGTCGAGGCGACGGCGGCAGCAAGCGCATCCGATGGCGGGAAATCCGCGAGATGAGCGGCGACGACACCATCCGACGGGTCTGATGTCGCCAGTACCATATTGCCTTTGGCGAGCACAAAAACCTTGCTGCCTTTCGGAATATTGAGGGCCGCAAGCGCTGCCGACAGACGATTGAGGCTGACGGCAACCATCACCACACCCTCGAAATGCCCAAACGCTTCGACTTTCTTGGAGACGATGATCGCCGGTTCGAAGCCGTTTGGCAGGATGTTGACGACGCTCCAGGCGGGCTCGACGCTTGCCTTGCCGAGGCGGTACCAGGGCGACCCCTCCGCCACATAGGCGCTTTCCGACTTGAGCCGATTTTCGAAGAAGATATCGCCGGGGATGGGCTTGTAGAGGTCGCGGCGCAGGGCGCGCGGCTTGCCCGGCAGGCCGGCATTGATCTCGACCATTTCGATCTGCCCGTCCGCTGTCGCATGCGAGCCGAAGAAATGGCCATTGGGAAAGCCGAAGCCGATCCAGGCGATGGCCGGCTGCTCACGCAACAGCGACAGGAACAGGAATTCCCGCTTCACTTCATCGTCCGGTTTGATCGCACCTTGGAAGAAGATCGACCTGACGATCTCGGCGGTGCTGGACACAAGCGCGAGGTTCGAAGACAGGTCGTTGCGCACGGCAGCAGTGCTTTGCGCATCAAGGCTCGCCACGACCGTTTCGACATTCTCGGTCGCGGTGCGCAGCCAGATCAGATGCACGAGAGCCGCCGTGGACAGGACGGCAACGAGCAGCAATGCGGTGACCGCACGCCCCATTTTGATCCGTGGGAAAAGCCTAGCGTTCATGGCGATCGGTGATCAGACGGGCGCTGCGGTCATAGCGGAGATAGGCCAAGGCCCAGTCCATGAACACCACGGCGCGGTTGCGAAAACCGACGAGAAACCAGAGATGGGCGATATTCCAGACCAGCCAGGCGGTAAGGCCCGACAGCCGGATGCGGCCGAAATCGGCAACGGCTGCCTTGCGTCCGATCGTCGCCAGATTGCCGAGATGCCGGTAGGCAAAAGGTTCGATGGTCCGGCCTGCCAAACGGGCGAGGATGGTGCGCGCCGCATGCTGGCCCATTTGCTTGGCGGCTGGCGCGATGCCCGGGACAGGCCTCCCATCGGCATGCAGCACTGCAGCGGTGTCGCCGATGACGAAGATATCATCGTGGTCCGGCGGATTGAGGTTCCGGTCGACGTGGACACGACCGGCACGATCACCCGGCACGCCAAGCCATTTTGCCGCTTTCGACGCCATCACACCGGCCGCCCACAGCACGCAGGACGATCGGATTTTCTGTTCCTCGCCGAGCATGACGCCATCGGCGTCGCATCCGGTCACCCGCTCCTGCAAGCGCACCTCAACGCCCAGAGCCTCCAACTGCCGCTTGGCTCTGTCGGAGAGCGCCTCGGGCATGGTCGGCAGGACGCGGTTGCCGGCTTCGATCAGCACAACACGCGCCGACGATGAATCGATGCGGCGAAAATCGTGGATGATGACTTTGCGCGCCAGCTCGGCAATCGCGCCTGCGAGCTCGACTCCGGTCGGACCGCCGCCGACGACGACGAAGGTCAGGAGCCGCTCCCGGTCAGCCTCGTCCTCTGCCGCTTCAGCGCGTTCGAAAGCCGACAGGATCCTGGCGCGGATTTCGGTGGCGTCGCCGATGGTCTTCAGGCCGGGCGCAATCTCGGCCCATTCGTCCTTGCCGAAATAGGCGTGCCGCGCACCGGTGGCGACGATAAGGTAGTCGTAGCGAATTTCGCGGCTGGTCGTCCGGACGATCCGCGCCTCTTTGTCGATGCCTTCGACGCGCTGCATCAGCACCGTGGCGTTTCCCTGGCGCGACAGGATGCGGCGGATCGGCATGGCGATCTGCGCGGGGGAAAGGCCGGCCGTTGCCACCTGATAGAGCAGCGGCTGGAAAAGGTGATAGTTGCGGCGGTCGATCACCGTGACATCCACGTCGGCATGGCGCAGGCCCATGGCCGCGGCGAGGCCGCCGAAACCGGCCCCGAGGATCACCACCCTCGGGCGGGCTCCCGCGGCTTGAGGCGCGTTCAAATCCGGCGCAGTCAGGCCGCCATTGTTTTTCACCAGGGGAGTGTTTTCGACCTGAGGTCTGTCTTCGACCAGGGCACGCATCGTTCAGCGCCCCTTCAACAGCAGGCGGCTTGCGAGATAGTCGAGCGAGACGACACCGGCCCCGCGTGTGAGGATCAGCAGCAGAGGTGCTGTCCACAGCAGATGATCCGGCCAGTTCTGTGGATAGACGAGAAGCTGGATCGTCGAGATGACGCCGAGCAGCATCAGCGCCGCCAGCCGCGAGAACAGGCCGAAGAAGATCAGCACGCAGCCGCTGACCTCGGCCGTCGTCGCCAGCAACGCGGCAACCCCGGGGTCGATCAGCGGCAGCTTGTATTCGAGCGTGAACAGCTGGATCGTCACTGGCCAGGAGGCGAGCTTGCTCTGCGACGATTGCCAGAAGACATGCGCGACCGCGAGGCGGGAGACGAGCTGCACAAGCGACAGCGGCAGGGAATTCACGCGCGCAAGCGCAGCGGAATAAAGTCCGACGAGACCAGCTCTCTGGGGCATGGAAACGGGGTTCATCATGGTCATGGTTTCCGTCCTGTTCAATAGGTTGTTGGCTTGGTGTGGCAAACCCGCACGACGAGGCCGTCTGCAAACAGCCCGGCAAAGCCGCTGGCGAGGTCGAAATCGGGGGCACGGGCGAGAACGCTGCGAACGGCGTTCTCCAGATTGGACCGCGTTCTGAGCGCATGCAGGAAGGCGAGATGTGGCGCATCGAGAAGGAGGAAACGCACGGTGTCGCGGCTGCGCCAGAGGGCGACCCGCTCCGGCCGGCGGCGAAGCCTGGCGAGCGCCTCGATATTTCCGCCCGCCTGATGCGCCGACCAGATCTCCAGAGCCGGCCAGCGACAGACGATGAGGCGCAGCGACGGCTGCAGGAAGAGTTCCGGCACGGTTTCGTCTTCGCCGTCGTCGAGTTGCGAAAGGCTGCAGGCCGGCAGGACCGGTGCGTCGAGCGCCTCGGCGATCATCCATTCCAGCCGAGCCGTCTCGGCAATGAAGGGCATGGAACGCAGATCTTCGAAGCCGGCGAGGAAGTCGGCGAAATTGCCGCCGTAGCGGACGAGCCGGGCTTCCTGGGGCGGATTGCAGCGGATGAAAATGCTGGCGGCATAGCGGAAATAGCTCTCGCCCATCAGCTGGGCCGCGACTGGAAAGACGGCGAGCAGGGTCGCCGTCAGCGACGCGAACGTGTTGTTGCGATAGATGTTGAAGCGGCGCAGCGGGTCGAACGCGCCCTTTGCCAGCATCGGTGCGAGATCATCGACATCATGGTAGAGGATCGCCCGCGAGATGCGCGATTGCAGGTCGGGATTAGCGAGCATGGCTTATCCTCCTTGTGCTGGCGTGATTGGCGAAGACCGATGGCGTGATCGTCGCCAGCGCCGCGAGCGCCGGCATCGGCCCCTTGACGTTTTCCGGCGTCATCGGCAGCAGCATGCCGTCGAACCGGCCGACGCTCGCCGCGGGGGGCGCCGACAGTGCGCGGCTCTCGAAGGCGATGGATTGCGCCAGCATATCGGCCCACATGGCCTCGCCGAGCAGGACGTCGAGTTCCGGCACATCGGTATCCCATTCGATGAGCGTCGGACGCGGGCCGATCCGGCGTAGCGCATAGGAATAGAGCGACCACACCGCCGGCGGCACGCGGGAGCCGTGGTCGTCGATCAGCACGATGTCGCCATCGACCTCGTTGACCGCATGGCCGGCGAGATGGATTTCGCCGATGGCATGCGCCGGCAGCAGATCGATGAAGGCTTTGGCGTCGAAGCCGAGATTGCAGGCCGAGACATAGACATTATTGACGTCGAGCAGCAGGCCGCAATCGGTAAGGCGCACGAGCTCGGCCAGGAATTCCGCCTCGCTCATCGTCGAATTCTCGAAGGCGACATAGGCCGACAGGTTTTCGATGAAGACGCGCCGCTGCAGCACATCCTGCAGCCGGCTGACATTGGCCGCGACCACGACCAGCGCCTGCTCGTCATAGCGCAGCGGCAAGAGATCGTTGAGATAGGCGCCATCGGCGACGCTCCAGGCGAGGTGCTCGGAGACCAGGCTCGGCTGGAAGCGCAGGCAGAGCTTGCGCATGCGCTCCAGGTGCTGCCGGTCGAGACCGGTAGCACTGCCGAGCGACAGGCCGACGCCATGAATGGACAGCGGATAGGTCTCCCGCAGCCGTTCCAGCGCATCGACGGCGGCCGAGCCGCCCATATAGTTCTCCGCATGGACTTCAAGCCATCCCGCCGTTGGGCGCCGGGACAGCATCTCGCCAATATGCTGGGAGCGGAGACCGATGCCCGCGGCGTTCGGCACCGGATTGCTCGGAAATATCTTGGACATCGGTTGCTCCTTCAGGTGGGCGGTTGGGGGCTCGGGAGAGATCAGGCCTTGGGTTCGAGGCTGCCGCCATTGATCTTGGAGCAGGTGCCGGCCGGCACGTAGATCCAGGAATCCTTGGCATTGTCGGCCGTCGCGGTGCCGGCGCAGGAATGGCTTGCCGTCTGGCAGTCGTTCAGGCCTGCCTTGACGATGCCGAAGCACTTTTCGAACGAGAAATCCGGCTTCGGAGCCGGGCCGGCGTAGGCGCTGGCGGCAGCCATGGTGGTGGCGGCGGCAATGGCGGAGCCGATGAGAAGGCGGGTGGCATTCATGGGAAATCTCCTGGTGTTGGAATGTCAAACCGCTATCGGCTTGACTGGCACCACCTTCCCAAAACCCGGCCTTCAACTGAAATGCTGTCTCTGCATGGTTTCGATACGCAGTTTCTATGTAACGGCGCTGCCGATCGTTCGTAAAAGAAGCCCCCGTCGCAGTGTGGACGGGGGCTGCAGTTGGGCATCTGCGATTGGCGGATACGGGGATCGCGCAGATGCCGGGGGGTAAAACTTCGTGTTGCGCGTGGCTTCAGAGCCAAGGGGCGGCTCTCCCGCATGCGTCCACCTGCCGCGACAGCCTCCGATGCTCCACGCTCCGGTAGGGCCGGACTTGGGTGGGCCACAGTGGAACAATCAGAGGAAGCAGCAAGTCTGTCGACGGCAAGGCATGAGCAAACCGGTGTCACGTCCCGAAGACAAAGTCGCCGGCGTCAAGGTCTGCTTTAGCCACATCCATCAGCGTCAGCGAATCCTGGCCTGCGGTGATGATGGCATCGCCGTTGTTGAATGCAATGTGATGCTGCATCAAATCGTCGAAGTCTGATATAGCCTTCCAGCCGGAAATATTTGCACTGTCGAGCCCGTTCTCGAAATCGGTGATGGTGTCATGGCCATCGCCGGTGGAGAAATGGAAGATATCGGCGTCGCCGCCGCCAGTCAGGATATCGTTGCCTTTGTGACCATAAAGCTGGTCCAGTCCAGCAAGCCCCTTGA
Organism: Rhizobium sp. P2_G9; assembly: GCF_056403475.1. Classification (NCBI taxonomy): domain Bacteria; kingdom Pseudomonadati; phylum Pseudomonadota; class Alphaproteobacteria; order Hyphomicrobiales; family Rhizobiaceae; genus Rhizobium; species Rhizobium sp. P2_G9. Next base: position 23,617 of record NZ_JBFUFK010000027.1, read on the forward strand.
TCAGGTTATCTCCCGAATTGCCGTGCAGCACGTCTTCCAGATTGGTGCCGGTGGCGTTGATGCTTTTGCTGCCGAGCAGGAAAAGATCCTCGACATTGGCCGAAAGCCGATAACTCACCGTCGACCGGACGGTGTCATGAATCCCCTGATCGGCCACTTCGATGAGTTTGACCTTGGCGCTGTCGGTGATCAGCGTATCGTTGCCCATGCCCCCGCGCACACCGCTATCATCGTTGATGATGACTCCGCCGCGGTTGTCGAAACGGCCTGATCCTGTTCCCGATCCAAGGACGATCGTGCCGGTAATGGTGCCATCATTGATCACTGTCAGATCGCCTTGATTGCCGAGGACGGCATCCTGTGTCCCGGCGATCGTACCGTGATTGACAAGGCGTGCATGCGTGTCGATGGCGCCGGTAAATGCGACACCGATCGCATTGCCGATCAGGGTCGCCCCTTCAGCATTGATGACGCTGGAATTGCCGGTGACGAAAACGGCGTCATCGGCCTTGACCGAGCTCCGGTTTGTGAATGTCACATGGTCGCAGTCTCCACTGCCGACGCCCAGCTGGGTCCCAACAATCCTGCCGTCATTGACGATGGAGATATTGTCGCCGACGAAACCAATCCCATAATTGCCGGTCACCTTGGCGGTCGATCCGAGCGTGATCACGGTGTCGTCGGCTGCGCAGGCGACGCCGGCCTTATCGCCGTGCGCCTGACCATCGATCAGGACGCTGTTGCCAACATGCTGGTTGCTGATGAAAATGCCGAGGCCATCGGTATCGACCGAAAAGTCTTTTGTGAAAGTCCAGTCGTCGCCGGACGTCTTGATCTCATAGGTGTTGGTAAGATCCGATTTGATCGTGTGCGTTGTCATTCCTGTTTCCTTGATCGGGCCGGCGCAGGGATTCGCGCCGGGCGTCGATAAGAGAATGACCGGTGGCAGCGTTGACCAAAAATGCCGTGTGCTTTTGGATTTGATAATCCGCGGTATGCGCGATCGGAGGCGCCCATCCGATACCCATTGCCCAACGCTCCCGGCTGCGATAACCCCCACAATCGCCGGCGTCCGCCGGTTCACGCATCACGCAGTGACTGGAGAGACCATGCCGGGCGACGACGATGATTATGTCTATGACGAAGCCACCGGCGAATGGCGCCCAGCATCGGAGATGGCGGCGGCCGGCAAGCCGGTCGCGCGCGACGCATCCGGCAATGTGTTGGCGGATGGCGATTCCGTCACGCTGATCAAGGATCTGAAGGTCAAGGGCGCAAACCAGACGATCAAGCAGGGCACGGTGATCCGCTCGATTCGCCTGACCGACGATCCGGAGGAAATCGACTGCAGGCACGAGGCGATCAAGGGCCTGGTGCTTCGGACGGAATTCGTACGCAAACGCTGACGCGTGTTGCGCATGAACCCCATCGTCACATGAAACGCTGCAGTCTTCTTCAGGTGTTGCCGTCGAAGGCGACGTAAGCGGCAGGCCTCCAGGGCAAAGGTAGCTAGCCTGGTATTGCCCGCCAAAAACCACGTCAGAGATACCGCTCGCGGATATCCACCGTCGATCGCTTGCCGATGTCCTGGTAGTTGGCGATGAGCCAGAGATCGGCGCATTCGCGGCCGCGGTCTCTCAGATCGACGAGCGCGCCCCAATCAGCATTGAGCTTGCTCGAGACGGAGAGCGCCCGCATCGTGTCGTCATCGGAAATGCCGTGGACGAAGATCCGCTTGAGATGCGCGGGCGGCGCCTCGGCACTGTCGATGAGATCGGTGACGAAGGCCACCGCACGCATTTCCCGCAAGAGCGACGAATTGAAGCTGATCTCATTGATGCGGTTGAGGATTTCTCCCGCTGTCCGCGGCATTTCGGCGCGCTCGATCGGATTGATATGGACGACGAGGACATCGGGCGTGTCGCAGCCATAGATCAGCGGGAAAATCGCCGGATTGCCCATATAGCCGCCATCCCAATAAGCCTCTCCGTCGATCTCGACCGCCTGGAACAGCAATGGCAGGCAGGCTGACGCCATGATGGCGTCTATCGACAATTCGTCATTGTCGAAGACCTTGACCTTGCCGGTCCGGACATTGGTGGCGCAGATGTTGAGCTTGATCGGACAGCGCGCCATGCGCACCGCGTCAAGATCGACGCATTGCTCCAGCACTTGCCTGAGCGGGTTGAAGTTGAGCGGGTTGAACTGATAGGGCGACATCAGCCGTGTGACCATGTCGAACATGATGAAAGCCGGCGACAGTTCCAGCGCTCGGGAGCCGGTAAAGCGATCGAAGATCGTCGGCTGCAGCGGTCCGGAGGCGGCGGCATGGCTGACGCGCCGCCAGAAATTGGCAAGTGCCGTCTGCGCGCCGCTGCGCCCGCCCTCGGCCAGGCCATAGGCCATGACGGCTGCGTTCATCGCACCGGCGCTGGTCGCTACCACGCCTTCGAAGGACAGGTTGGGCTCGTCGAGCAGCCGGTCCAGCACGCCCCAGGTGAAGGCGCCATGGGCGCCGCCTCCCTGAAGCGCGAGGTTGATTGCTCTTGGCTCGCGTTTGCTGACCGAAATTTCGGGCTTCATCCTGGGCTCGGCTTTCACATGGGTGTTCATGATGACCTCCCTGTCATCTGCCTTGGTTGATCAATGGGCGGTCCAGCCGCCGTCGACGGGAATTGCCGTGCCGGTGATCGACGCGGCGAGACCACCGCAAAGAAACACGGCAAGCGCACCCATCTCCTCGACGGTGGCAAAGCGCTTGGTCGGCTGGTCCTTGAGGAAGACGTCGCGGATCACCGCGTCGCGGGCGATATTGTGCGACTTCGCCTGATCGTCGATCTGCTGTTCAACCAGCGGCGTCCAGACATAGCCGGGGCAGATCGCATTGGCGGTGACGCCGAACTCGGCGCCTTCAAGCGCAATCGTCTTGGTGAAACCGACAAGGCCATGCTTCGCTGCCACGTAAGCCGATTTGAACGGCGACGCGATCAAGCCATGCGCCGAAGCGACGTTGACGATCCTGCCGTAGCGCCGGGTGCACATGCCGTCAAATGTCGCCTGCACCAGATGGAAGGCGGCGGAAAGATTGATGGCGAGGATGGCATCCCACTTCTCCGGCGGAAACGTGCCGACCGGCGAGACATGCTGGATGCCGGCATTGTTGACGACGATGTCGACCTGGCCGAAGCGCGTCGCCGCCCGCTCGACCATCATGCGGATGGCGTCAGGCTTCGACATGTCGGCGGGATCGTAGGCGACATCGACGTCATTGTCCTCGGCAAGGCCGGCGCGCACTGTCTCGATCTCGGCAGGGTCACCGAAGCCGTTGAGCATGACCGCAGCGCCTGCTCTGGCCAATGCGTGCGCAATGCCCAGGCCAATGCCGCTGGTCGAGCCGGTGACGATGGCGCTGCGGCCTTCCAAAGGCTTGCGGCCGGCAAGAGTATCAAGTTCGGGATCAAGGCTGTTCAGCATGGGCGCTCTCCACTGCAATCGACAACGCCATCCGGCGTCCTGCAATCACTGTGGATCACCCTGTTTCACTTTAGAAATGCCGGTCTGGTATGGAATTGATAAATCCATGGCATTGGATGAGAATGCCGTCGGCGGGGAAACTGGCGGCATCGAAAATAGAATTCATTCCCGGGAGGGGTGGCAGTGGATATACATCATATCCGGTATTTTCTGGCCGTGTGTGAAACGCGCAATTTCACGCGCGCGGCCGAAAAGTGCAATGTGACGCAGCCGGCCTTGAGCCGCGCCATACAGCAACTCGAAGATGAGGTTGGCGGCCTGCTCTTCCGCCGCGAGCGGAACCTCACGCACGTCACCGATCTCGGCAACCTGCTCAGGCCACGTTTCCAGCAGGTGCAGGATGAATTGCTGGGCGTGCGCACCGAGGCATCGCGCTTTCTCTGTCTCAACGAGGCGCATCTCAAGGTCGGCATCATGTGTACGATCGGGCCGCGGCGGTTCACCGGATTGCTGACCGATTTCAACATGCGCCACAAGGGCATCCAGTTGCAACTGGTCGAAGGCGTGCCTCCAAAACTGTCAGAACTCCTCGAGACCGGCGAAATCGACGTGGCTCTGATGTCGACGGCAACGACCTTTCCGGAACGTTTCGACGTGACGGGCCTTTTCCGCGAACGGTTCATGCTGGCTTTTCCCGCCGGCCACCGGCTCGGCGAATATGATGCCATCCCGATCGCCGCCATCGATGGCGAAGTTTATCTCCGCCGCGTCAATTGCGAATATTGGGACTACCTCTCCGACCTCTGCGATGCGCAGGGCGTCAAGACGCTCGATTCCTACTCCAGCGAACGAGAGGATTGGATCCAGAATCTGGTTGCCGGCGGCCTTGGCATCTGCTTCATCCCCGAATACAGCGCCGTCATTCCGGGCCTTCAGGTCCGGCCGGTTGCAGAACCCGAGGTCACCCGCGAGGTCTGCCTGGTAACGGTCGCCGGCCGCCGCTTCTCGCCGGCGGTCTCAGCCTTCGTCAGCGCCGTGAAATCCTACGGCTGGGCCGGACCTTCAAGCCGTCCATACTGAGCATATGACATCGTCTTGACATAACAACCCGGCTCTCTGCCGGGCTTTTGGCATTTGCCCCGCATTCGGCGATAGCGCTCGGCTATCGAAACCAAAGTTATCCGGCATTTCTCTTTCGGCCGAGCATCGACCACTCTCCTCGCATGCCCGGCATCGATCTTGCCGGGCTCCAACCAGGAGAACCCGTCCATGAACTTCACACTGACAACCAATCGCATCTCGTTGGCGGCACTGGCCGTCACCGCGCTGACATTCGGCGCCAGCCTACCCGCCACGTCCGCCTTCGCCGGCGATTGCCCGGCCGATCAGGTCGCCGAAAACGGCATGAAGCCCGGTCCGATGATGCCGAAGGGCGTCACCGACACCATCATCCAGAGCATCGACCTCTCGCCCAAGGGCGACGCCTGGAAGGGCAGCATGCTCAGGATGCGCAAGCTGGTCGTGCAGCCGGGCGGCATCGTTCCCTGGCATTCGCATGAGATGCGCCCGGCCAATATCCTGGTCATTTCAGGCTCGATCACCGAATACCGCAGCACCTGCAAAGTGCCGATCCTGCACAAGAAGGGCGATGTCACCGCTGAATTCGGCCATCTCTCGCATTGGTGGAAGAACAACGGCAAGGTGCCGGCCGTGCTCTACTCCTCTGACATCCTGACCCCGGAAATGCATGCCGACGACGCGGCCATGTGACGGGCTCCGCGAAGCTCGAGCAGTCTTTGATCCCCGCCTGGCGTTTCCGGCAC
>NZ_JBFUFK010000027.1:28918-132832 GCF_056403475.1 Rhizobium sp. P2_G9
CGCGGCGTGCAACGGAGAACCGGATATGACCGATATCGAACAGAATCTCGATGCGCCCATGCGAACGGGAAAGACGGCCGTGGCTGACAGCTGGCGCTTTGGCCTGATCGCGCTGATTGCCTTCCTGACCCTTGTCGATCTGTTCGCCGCGCAGGCGGTACTGCCGTCGCTGGTGCAAAAGTTCGGGGTCAGCCGCGCCACAATGGGCTTTGCCGTCAATGCCAGCACATTCGGCATGGCTGTCGCCGGCCTGCTCGTCGCCTTCTTCGGCAGCAATCTCGATCGGCGCAACGGCATCTGGATCAGCCTGGCTATCCTCTCCGTTCCGACCACGCTCCTCGCATTCACCGACAACATCGCCGTCTTCGCGATGCTGAGGGTGTTGCAGGGACTTTGCATGTCGACCGCCTTTACCCTGACGGCCGCCTACCTGTCCGAGACCTTTTCGGCCAAGCAAGCCACGGGCGCACTGGCCGCCTATGTCACCGGCAACGTCGCCAGCAATCTCTTCGGCCGCATCCTGTCGGCCGCCGTCGCCGGTTTCGGCGGCCTGTCGGTGAACTTCCTGATGTTTGCCGCACTCAATCTTCTCGGCGCCGCACTCGTCTGGTTCACGCTCAGGAGCGCTACGAAAATGATGCGGGTGAATGACCGCGGTAGCCTGACCATGAGCATCTGGCGCGTGCATCTCGCCGACCCCGACCTGCGCCGCGTCTTTGCCATCGGCTTCCTGATCCTGTTCGTGTTCATCGGAACCTACACCTATGTGAATTTTCGCCTGGTCACGCTCGGCGTAGCGCCGATGGCACTCGGCCTCGTCTATCTCGTCTTCCTGCCGTCCATCCTAACCACGCCCTTCGCCGGCAGGCTTGCAGCCCGCATCGGCTCGACAGCGGGGATCGTGCTGACGCTGGCGATGGCGGTGATCGGGCTGCTCGCACTCATCAGCACCAGCCTGCCGGTCATCCTCGGCGGATTGGCGCTGGTGGCAGTCGGCACCTTCCTGGCGCAGGCCATGGCGACCGGCATTGTCGGCCGGCGCGCGATGAGCGACAGGGCCGGCGCCAGTGGCATCTACCTCGCTTCTTATTATAGCGGAGGCCTCATCGGCAGCCTGGTCCTGGGACAGGTCTATGACCGCCTCGGCTGGAATGCCTGTGTCTTCGTCCTGGTCGCCGCACTCGGCACCGCGATGCTGCTCGGCCGCTCGCTGGGCGCTGCCAGCCGCTAACCGCCGATACGTCACGATGCAAGCTGCGACACATCTTCCATGCAGCCCCACCCCAACCAAGGAGACAATGACATGCAAGGACTGATCAAAATGTGCGTCACAGCCATGCTGCTGACGGGAACCATCGCCATGACGCCGATCGCACCGGCCCAGGCCGGCACCAGCGACGGCGTCGTCATCCTCGACAGCCACTATTCCGTCGATGAGACGGTGCGCAAGATCAAGGCCAACGTCACGGCAAAGGGCATCAGGCTGTTCGACGATATCGACCAGGCCGCACTCGGCAATGCCGCCGGCAACAAAGTGCTGCCGTCGCGGCTGATTCTGTTCGGCAATCCTGCCCTCGGCACGACATTCATCACCGCCAACCCGACCGCCGGCCTCGACTGGCCTGTCCGGGTTCTCGTCTATCAGGCCAAGGATGGCGCGGTTCACGTCGCCTATACCGATTTCAGCTGGATCGCCCGCCGCCACGGCATCACCAACCGCGTGAAGGAGTTCAACATGGCGACCGACGTGATCCAAGCGGTCACCGCTCCCGTGACCCGGTGACCGCCAAACGGCGCTTCGGCTCTACATCGATGGGCGCGCTAAACGTGCCCACGCCTACGGCATCGAGTAGACGCTGATCTCGCTGCTGATGCCGCGCAATGCGGCACTGCGCTGCATCGGCGGCGATCCTGCTCAAAGGCCTTGGTATTGAGGCTATTTGATAGGCGGCGACACCAGTCTTGTTGAACCCAATCAATTCAATGCCCGATGATCTATTTCGAAACCGGCTGCTCGATCCGAAGATTTGCAAAACTGCATAGTGTAAAAATGCTGGGGATAATCTTGCTGGCACTTGAGGACAAGAGTATGTTCGCATTGGGATAGTGCAGCAGTGCGAAGGCAGCAGGATGTGCCTGCGGAAATCCATTGGGGGCAAACATGGCCCTGCCCAGCTATGCAATGAATCAAGCAAGCTTCCCGGAGATGTACGAGCAGTGGCTCGTAGGTCCTCTTTTCCAGCCGTGGGCGAACCTGACCCTCGATGAACTTCATCTGTCTCCAGGCGATCGTATTCTCGACATCGCCTGCGGAACAGGAATCGTGGCACGCCTTGCCAGGAAGCGGCTCGGGAGAGCCAACCATATCGTCGGCATCGATTTAAGCTCTGATATGCTTGCAGTCGCACGTGCCGCTGCACCGGACATTGACTGGCGCGAGGGAAATGTCGGTGCCCTGCCCCTCCACGACGGCGAGCAGTTCGATGTCGTCACCTGCCAGCAGGGCTTGCAGTTCTTTCCCGACAAAGCTGCGGCGGCAACGCAGATGCGGCGGGCGCTGGCGGATGGCGGTAGATTGGCAGTAAGCACCTGGTGCTCTGACGATGATATCCCCTTTTTTCGCAAACTGCGCGAGGTCGCGGAGCGCCGCCTGGGTCCGGTCGCCGATCTGCGGCACAGCTTCGGCAACGCAGCGTCACTTGAGGAGCTACTCCGGTTCGCTGGCTTCCACGACGTCCGGTCACGGGTGATGTCACGTACCATGAATTTCGAGGACGGCGCGCCCCTGCTACGATTGAACACGATGGCGCTGGTCGGGATGAGCGCCCGTGGCAAGGCAATGGGCGATCAGGAGCGCAAGCGCATCGTCGAGGACATCGTGAGCGAAAGTGGACCCGCGCTGCAATCCTTTGCTGAGGGATCGGGAATAGCGTTCGAGCTCAGCACCAATTTTGCAACCGCCAGAGCCTGACATGCCCCAGCACGTCAACGATCGCAGCGGGTGGCGCCGCCGGTGCGGCTATCGGCCACGAATGATACGATAGACAGCAGCATTGCCTTCGACGCCCCTGAGCGGCGCCTCGAACTCGACGACGCCGGCTTGCTCGTCGGCAGAGAGAATGTCGTCGCCTGCGATGAACGAAATCCTGGTTCTCCGGCGGGGCTTGCTCAATCACGATCACAAGTTAATCATAGGCGGAGTATATCCATCGCCGCGGAACCGGAGGCACGACGATTATTCCTGTACGGATAGCTGGCACAGGCCATGCGCTGCCTGAGACCCTGGTGCTGTCGACGGAACTCGACCGCCGGCTTGGCCTCGAGCCGGGCTATCTGGAAAAAGCGACGGGCGTGCGGAGCCGCCATATCTGCGGGCAAGAAGGCCAGATCGGACTCGCAGTCGCCGCATCACGGCGCGCGATGGAAGAGGCTGAGCTCGGCGCCGGCGACATTGATCTGGTGCTCGGGGCTTGCGGCATTCCCTATCAAACTCTGCCGACGACCGCCCCGCTGGTCATGCGTGAGCTCGGCATTGCCGATGGTGCCGCGGCGGCCCATGATGTCAATTCCACCTGTCTCAGTTTCCTGACGGCGTTCGAGCTCGCCGCGACCAAGATCGCCACCGGCCTTTGTCGGGCGGCACTGGTGTTTTCCTCCGAGATCGCCTCGCGGGCGCTGCCATGGCAGGAGCAGCCGGATATTGCTGCACTGTTCGGCGATGGCGCGGCAGCAGCCGTGCTGGTCGCCTCGCCGGACGGCCGGTCCGGCATCCGCGCCAGCCGCCTTGAGAGCTATCCCACGGCCTATGACGCCTGCGAGATCGGCGCCGGCGGCACACGTTTCGATTTTCACCGCCAGCCGGAGGATTTTGCCCGCCACGCCGTGTTTCGCATGGATGGCAAGGAACTGTTTCGCATCGCGCACCGGCATTTCCCACCCTTCGTCGAGAAAGTCCTCGCCGCTGCCGGATGGTCGCGCAACGATGTCGATCTCGTCGTGCCCCATCAGGCAAGCCCGCTGGCGCTCGAACACATGGTGCAGCATACCGGCATGCAGGAGAGCCGCGTGGTCAGCATTGCAGCTCGACTCGGAAACCAGATCGCCGCCTCCATTCCCACGGCGCTCGATATCGCCCGGCGCGACGGCCGGATCAGACCCGGCATGCGCCTGCTGTTGCTGGGGACCTCGGCCGGTGTTTCCTTCGGCGGCATGGCGATCGAGGTCTGATCGTGGCGCGTGTGCTTGTCACCGGGGCGACGGGATATCTGGGTGGTGCGCTCATACATCATCTCATGCAGCGTGGCTTCGATACGGTGGCAGCGGGCCGTGACGGCGAACGCTGCCGCCGCTTATCGGAGGCCGGCTTCGCAACCGTCTGCCTCGACCTTTCCCGCCGCCCGGATCCTGCGCAGGTGCGGCAGATCGGCGGCGTGGATGCGGTGGTGCATTGCGCCGCACTCTCAGCGCCCTTCGGGCGGCTTGCCGCCTTCCGCACCGCCAATGTCGACGGCACGAAGAATGCGCTCGATCTGGCGGAAACGCTTCGCGCGCGCCGCTTCGTCAACATTTCCTCTCCAACGGTCTATTTCGAGCTGCGCGACAAGACCGGGGTCACCGAGACCGAGCCGCTGCCGCCGCCCGTCAATGCCTATGCCAGGACAAAAGCGGAAGCCGAACGGCTGGTTCTTGCCCGGCGCGAACTCGGGCCGGTCAGTCTGCGCCCGCGCGGCATCTATGGCGCCGGCGAGAAGACACTGTTGCCGCGTCTCGTCGCTGCGGCCAGCCGGAGACCACTCCCCCTCCTGCGTGGCGGCGTGGCCGCCATTGATCTCACCCATGTCAGCGATGTGGTGGCGGCAATAGAAGCCGCGCTCGTTCCCGAGCCGGCGCTGGAGGGCGAGACCTTCAATATTTCCGGCGGCGAGGTGATCGCTGTGAAGGAGATCGTCGAGCGTGTCTGCACCGCCCTCTCCATGCCGGTGCGCTGGCAGAAAGTGCCGTTCTGGCCAGCGCTCATGGTTACTCGGCTGATGGAAGTTGCCAGCCTTGCCCTCCCCTTCTCCCGGGAGCCGCTGGTGACGCCCTATACGCTCGGGCTTTTCGCCTTCCGCCAAAGCCTCGATATCACCAAAGCCCGGAAAATGCTGCACTGGCAACCGGCGATTTCATTCGCGAAAGGCCTGGAAAAGACACTCGGCGGGGGCGACGCGTGGTGAACCCGGTCTTTGCCAACAGCGCCATCGTCGACACACCGGAATGGCTGGTCCTGAAGGGCGGCCGCCGGCAGAAGATCCGGCTCAAAGTCCGCTACGGCATTTTCCGCCATCCCGATGCCGGGCTGATGCTGATCGACACGGGCTATGGCCCACGCGTCAAGCACGAACCGCGCAGCATGGCTCTCAGGATCTATAGCAGCCTGCTAGGCGCCGAATTGCTGGACCGGGGGCAGCCGAAAGCCGCGCTCGGCCGCCTTGGCGCTCGACCGGAAGACGTCCGCGCCGTCATCGTCACCCATTTCCATGCCGACCATGTCGCATGTCTCGATCTCTTTCCGCAGGCGAAAATTTTCGCCAGGCGGGGCATCTTCGACCGCATCCAGGCCGGCGGAGGATGGCGGAACCTCGGCCACGGCATATTTCCCGAACTGCTGCCAGCCGATCTTTTCACGCGGATCATCGATGTCGGCACGTTTCCCCGGCAAGAGGCACCACTGGGTCTCGGCGTGGGTTATGATCTCCTGGGCGATGGCAGCATGCTCGCCGTGGATCTCCCCGGTCATGCGGAGGGGCATTTCGGCATCTGCTTCGCCAATTTGCCGGTTCCGCTTCTTTACGCGGTGGATGTGCAATGGCTGCTGGACGCCCTTCCGGTATCTCGAACGCCTGGGTTTCCGTCGAGCCTGATCGCCGACAACCGACATGATCTGGCCGAGAGCACCCGCCGCGTTCAAGCGTTCCGGGACAGGGGTGGCGACGTGCTGTTGTGCCACGATCCGGCCGACAGTCCCCATGATCTCCTGGAGACGCCTGCATGACGGGTCGCATCGAGATCGCCGCAGCCTTTGTCGACACGCTTTGGAACGGACGCCCCGGGCGGAGCCGTGCCGATTTCGAGCGCTGGCAGAAACGCCGCCTGCAACAGTGGCTGGAGCACGACCTGCCCGCCGTCGATTTCTACCGCGATGCGCCGCGGAGGATCGAGGACTTGCCGGTGATCGACAAGGCCGTGGTGATGACGAATTTCCACGCTTTCAATCAGGGCCGGATCACGGCCGAACAAGGCTGGCGCGCTTTTGAGACCACCGGAAGGCTCGACACTGTCGATATCGGCGCAAGCACGGGAACCAGCGGCAACCGGGCGCTCTATGCGATCACCGCCGCCGAACGGCATCGCTGGCTGGGCACGATCCTTGCCAAGACCGTGCCGCGTTTTCTCGTCCAGCCGGAACGCGTGGCCGTCATCCTGCCGCAGAGTTCCGCCCTTTATGACACTACCGGCCAGACACGCCGGCTGCAGGTGCGCTTCTTCGACCTCCGCCAGGGGATCGAGGCCTGGAGCGACGCGCTGGCGGCGTTCACGCCCACCACGGTTGTAGCCCCGCCCAGAGTGTTGCGTCATCTGGCAGAGAGTGCCGTGCCTATCGCGCCGCGGCGGCTGTATGCCGGGGCGGAGACGCTGGACCCAGTCGATCGCCAAGTGATCGAAGCACATTTCCGCCTGATGCTCGGCCAGATCTATATGGCGACCGAGGGCCTGTTCGCCGTCTCCTGCGCGCATAGCCGCCTGCATCTGGCCGAGGACGCCAATGTCTTCGAATTCGAACCAGTGGGTGATGGGCTGGTGGCCCCGCTGGTGACCGGCTTCCGCCGGAAATTCCAGATCATGGCGCGTTATCGCATGAACGATCTCTTGCGGCTGGCGGAGGCACCTTGCTCCTGCGGCTCGCCGCTCAGGGTCGTGGACGAGGTTGTCGGGCGGATGGACGATGTCTTTGTCTTTGACCAGCCGAATGGCGCCCCGGTGCTCGTCACCCCCGATGTGATGCGCAATGCGGTGCTGGATGCGGCGCGCGACATCATGGATTTCCGCATCCTGCGGGAAAGCCCGACAAAAATTGCTCTGGTTCTCGAGCCGAACCTGCCGGTTGCAAGCGCCGAGGCCGCGCGGGCGGCGCTCGCCGCACTCTTCAAGCGACGCGGCCTCTCTCCCGCCATGGAGGTCCGCCGCGAGACGATGGGCTTCGAGCCGGGCCGCAAGCTGAGGCGGGTCGAATGCCGGCTGCGGGACGAGGCCCGGCCATGACGCAGCCCCTTCCGCCATTGGGCCAGATCGGTCAGGTGCTGAACGCACCGGAAACGGTTGCGCGCTTCGTCACGCTGTTCAACGACTTTCCCGTTCCTGACCTGGTCGCCAATCTCGTGACCGAGATCAGCTCGATCGAGGTCGGAGGACGGCATTTTCCGCTTTCGGTGAACAGCCGCACGGATGCGCCAAACTGCTATATCTGCCGCCCCAGCAGCGCCTATATTGACTATGCGATCGACGAAACTCGCAATTTCGCCGCCGCGCCGCTGTTGCGGCGGGCCGTTCGGGCACTGATCCGCGCCTGTGCGCCGCTGCTGTCGCTAAGCGGGCTCGACCATCAGGTCCAGGTCAACAACTGGCTGCTTTCCACCAATCCCGTGCCCGACTTGGACGCGTCGACGGCGCGCGCAATCATCGACAGACTCCGCCATCACTATCCCGATCGGGCAATCGTGTTGCGTTCGCTCAACAGCAGGGCCGACGGCCGGTCGATCGAGAGCCTCAAAGCAGCAGGGTTTCGCATGCTGGCGGCGCGCCGGATCTATATCTTCTCGGGCCTCGACGCCTGCATACGTAGGACCGGCGACATGAAGAGCGACCAGGCGCTGATCCGCCGGACGCACTATCGTTTCGCCCCGGGCGACAGTTTCACCGAAACAGATTATGAGCGTTCGGCCGCACTCTACAAAATGCTCTATCTCGACAAATATACCCCGCTCAACCCGCAATATTCCGCCGCCTATATCCGCGAAATGCATAAGCGGAACCTGATCGAGCTGATCGGCTACCGCGATGCGGACGACCGCCTCGCCGCGGTTTCGGGCTTCTTTGAAAACGGGTTGACATTGACCCAGCCGCTGGTCGGCTATGACACCAGCCTGCCCATGCGCGACGGTCTCTATCGGCTGGTCATGGCCGAGGGGCAGAGGATCGCCATCGAGCGCAGGCTGTTCTTCAACATGAGCGCCGGCGCCGGCCAGTTCAAGCGCCTGCGCGGCGCCGAACCGGTGATCGAACATAGCGCTGTCTACGTCGATCACCTGCCTCGGCGGCAACGTCTGGCGGTGCGGCTGATGGAGAGCCTGTTGACCCGCATCGGCATTCCACTTCTGGAGGCATTTGATCTATGACCGACCTGGCCGAAAGCTGGCATGCCGTCGCCTTTGCCTCGGATATAGCGCGCAAGCCGAAGCGGATTCTGTTCTTCGGTCAACCGATCGTGTTGTTTCGCGCCGGGTCGCAGGTGGCTGCGCTGCACGACCGTTGTCCGCACCGGCTCGTCGAATTGTCGAAGGGCAAGGTGGTCGACGGCGAGATCGAGTGTCCCTATCACGGCTGGCGCTTCAACGCAGCCGGAACCTGCACGGCCATTCCAGGCCTGACCGATGCTGTGCCGAGCTATCACGTGCCGAGGCTGAAAACGTTCGAGAAGGATGGCGTGTTGTTCGTCTCGAAGGGCGAGTCGGACCACCCGCCCTATCTGCATTGCGCCGAAGGGCAAAACATCTTGATCCGGCTGGTGCGCAGCAGCACCGAGACGAAACTGGTCGATGCCGCTGAGAACATTCTCGACGCCACCCATACGCATTTCACCCACAAAGGCTTGCTGCGCGGGCTCTCAAGCAAGCGCCAGCTCGTGCGCGTCGATATGACCGGCGGTCCCGGCTGGGTCGAGGCGTCCTATACCGGCGAGGAGCGGCAGCATGGCTTGATCAGCCGCCTGCTGGAAGGCGAACGCGTCAAGACCATTGGCCGCTTCCGCTATCCCGGCATTGCCGAGCTCGAATATTGGGGTTCGGGCGGCTTGGTTCTGGCCACGACCTTCCACCTGCGGCAGGCGACCGACAGTCATGTCGAGGGCATCGGCTGCCTGATCGGTCCACGCAATAGCGTTTTCGACCATCTCAAATCCTATGCCTTCCGGCCGCTGTTCTGGGTCGCGCTGCAACAGGACCGGCGCGTGCTGAAATCGGCGAGCGACAATGCGGCGCTGTCGCCATCGGCAAGGCCTGTCGTCGGCCCGCTCGATTTCCTGCGCCGGGATATCGAGGCAATCATGGCCGGCGCCCTTCCCTCCGCCGCCGAGACGCCGCGCACCGCCTATATCGAACTCTGATCCGGCCCATCCCATTCGATGTCGCGGGTGGACGCCTGTTGCAAGGTGATCCGGTGGCGAAGAGCGAGTGCCGTGATTTCGGCGAGCGCCCGCCATTGCGCATGCCTGGGCGCCGTATCGCCTGGCCAATCCAGCAATTCGTCCGCGGCCTTCAGATCTCCTCGGAAACGGCCGAGAGCGCCGGTACGAATGGCGGCCGGAAGGCCATAGGCCCACATGGCGAGCCGCACGGTCTGCGGCCGTGTTACATCCCGCTCGACTGCGTCCCCATCCGTCAACGCCGCCACAAAACGTGCGGGGTCGTGGAAGAAATGCAATCCGCTCGTCGCACGCGGATTGCATTCAAGCGGCAGGACCGATCCATCCGGCAGGCGCATCAGATCGAAGGAGATCTGCCCTGACCATCCCGTTCCGGAAACGAAGCCGCTGATAAAATCGATTGCTCGTGCATCAACGACCGGCTCGAAGCAGATGCCGGCACCCGCGCCCGCCCGCCAGAGCGAGCGATAAAGCGACGCCGCGACCAGCTTGCCGCCGCGGGCCGCGGCATAGGCGCTGATCTCCTCGCCGGCGAGAAAATCCTGCGCCACCCACAGCATCCGCCGGCTGGGCGAAATGGCTTTCAATTTTTCCGGCGTCGGCCTGATCAGCACATGGCTGGCGAAACGCGACCAGACCGGCTTGAACACCAGCCGCGACGCATCCGCCTCGACCGCGCGAAGATCGTACCGGCTTTCGAGCAAGATCGTGTGCGGCGCGTCGAGACCCAGCTTCAGGCACAGCCGGTTGAACGCATATTTGTTGTGGACCTCGGTCAGCAAATCCATACTCGGCGCAAAAAGCTGCGGCTGGAGCCCCCGATCCCGCCACACCGCCGCAAGATAGAAAATTTCCTCGCATGTGGGCACAACCAGTGCCGGATTTTCCCGCGCGACCAGCGTCTCGATCGCGTCGCCGTAACGCTCCGGCTCAACGCGCGGCGGCGGCAGGCGAACATAGGAGGTGCAGGCCCGGCTCGCCGCCGACAGCGGGAAAGCCGGCGTATCGGCGAGAATGACACGCCAGCCGGCGCCGTCGAAGAGGCGTGCGAGGTGCAGGGCGACCGGGGCTCTGGCGCCGGTGATGAGTACGGTTCGGGTGCGTGCTCTTTGCATCAATCGACCGGTTTGCGTTTCAGCCTGTTCAACGCTGCTGCCCGATCCGACCGAGATGCGTGACGTTGAAGCTTTCCGGCGACTTCAGGCCATAGCCGAGCAGGCGATCGAATCCGGAATGCGCCAGCCAGAGAGCGCCAAGCGCTGCAACAAGCGGGCTCGGCAGGACGAGGCCAATCGCCAGCAAGGCCGCGCCGAAAGCATAGATATGGACCGCATTGTAGCAAAAGGCGCCCGCTCTCGGTCCAAGTAGATAGCCGAAGAAGCTGAGATCCGGCGCCAGGAAAATGGGAAGCACAGCCCACCATGGCATGACCTCTCGCCAGTGCCAGAACAGCGCGACGCCGATCACAAAGATGATCAGCCCTTCGACACGCTGCCACAAGACGGCTTCAATCATGACCTGCTCCCGATCTGGTGCCTGGGCGAAGGGACTGCAGGGTCCCCGTCCCGTTTCACCGCATGGCGGGAGATTTGCTGAAGATTTCCGCGGTTGCAACAGGCAAGCGAGGCCGGAAATCAAGGAACCTGTGTATCGCAAATTTTTTTCTCTCCCCCGGATTGACCTCCGACGAAAATCATTGTTTGATTAAATCAAATTGATTGACTAAATCAAATCAAACGCAAAGGGGAATGAAAATGGCTTTCAAAACAGCAGCTTATGGAAGAATGTCGCGCCGCGCCCTGCTTCTGCTCTCCACCAGCCTGGCAATCGCCCCTCTGTCTCAGGGTGTGTTCGCCGGCACGGCGAAAGCGGAAGCCGTACTGGCGATGCATATCGAGGAACAGACGAGCTGGGTGCGGAATTTCAACCCGTTCGATCTCGCCGGCCGGCGCCAGAGCACCATGGATTTCATCTATGAGCCGCTGGTGATCTTCAACGCCGATGACGGCGGCAAGCCGATCTGGCGGCTGGCGACCGGTTTCAAGTTCGCCGACGACCTGAAGTCGATAACCTATACCCTGCGCGACGGCGTCAAATGGTCCGACGGCAAGCCCTTCTCGTCTGCGGACGTGAAATACACGATCGACCTGATGCTCAAGAATCCTGCCGTCGACATCATCGGCGCCTCCGACACGATCGCATCGGTCGAGGCACCCTCGCCGACCGAGGTCAAGATCAACCTGAAAGACGTCGATACCCAGTTCCCCGAGTCGATTGCCGATCTCCCGGTGGTGCCGGAACATATCTGGAAGGACATCAAGGACCCGGTGGCGTTCAAGAACGAAAACCCCGTCGGCTCCGGACCGATGACCGAAATCCGCCGCTTCACCCCGCAAGTCTACGAACAGTGCCGAAATCCCAATTACTGGGATGCCAACGACCTGCATATCGATTGCCTGAAGCTGCCGCAGATCTCCGGCAACGACCAGATGCTGGCACTCCTGCCGGAAGGCACGATGGACTGGATCGGTTCCTTCCTGCCGCAGATCGACAAGACCTATGTCGGGCTCGACCCGGCGCATAACGGCTATTGGCAGCCGCCGGCCGAAACCGTTGCTTTCCAGATGAACCTGAAGAGCAAGAATGATGCCGACGCCAAGGCCTTCAACGACATCAACTTCCGCCACGCCTTCAGCCTGGCCATGGACCGCACTGCGATGGTCGATGTTGCCGGTTTCGGCTATCCGGTCGTCAACCTTCATGCGAGCGGCCTGCCGCCGCGCTTCGAAGCCTGGCGCAACAAGGCAGCCGAAGGCGACAAGGACCAATGGATGGGCTATGACGTCGACAAGGCCAACAAGATCCTCGACGATGCCGGCTATAAGAAGGGCGCGGACGGTTTCCGCACCACGCCGGACGGCCAGGCGATCGCTTTCACCATCATCATTCCGAACGGCTGGACGGACTGGATCGATATGGCCCAGATCGCCACCGAGGGTCTTCGTGCGTCTGGCTTGAATGTTTCCGTCGGCACGCCGGAATATGAACAGTGGCAGAAGCAGCTGGTCGACGGCAGTTTCGATGTCGCCCTGCAATCGCGCCCCGATGGGTCGACGCCGTTCCGCGGTTATTACCAGACCATGTCGTCGACATTTGCCGGACGCGTGCCGACCGCGCCGTCGCGCTATTCCAATCCGAAACTCGACGCCGTGTTCAAGGCGTTCCGCCAGGCGAAGACGGACGAGGAGCGCAAGAAACTTTTCAATGAGATCCAGGTGATCGTCGCCGACGATTTTCCGATGGTGCCGGTCTTCAACGGCCCGACCTGGTATCAGTATTCGAGCAAACGCTTTACCGGCTGGGTCACCAAGGACGATCCGGTAATGAACCCGGAAAACCATGACAACAACCGCATGCGCCTGATACATCTGCTGCGTCTGAAGCCTGTCCAATAAACACGGCTGAAGGAAGCAGAGGATGCATATTTCCTCCCGGCGCCTCGGCGTCTACGCAGTTGCATTGATCTTTGCGATCGTGATGAATTTCACACTTCCCCGGCTGATGCCGGGGACGCCTGTGGATGCGATGATCGCCCAGCTCGGGCCGCGGGCGACACCCGCCGCGATCGAAGCGATCAAGGCCAGGTTCGGTGCCGTCAACGAGCCGATCTACCTGCAATTCATCGACTACCTCAAGGGTCTGGCGACGCTCGATCTCGGCGTCTCGGTGAAATATTACCCCGAGACCGTTGTCGAGGTTCTGGGCCGTTCGACCGTGTGGACGATGTTCCTGGTGGTCACGGCGATCCTGTTCTCGCTGTTGGTCGGGGTGACGCTCGGCGCTGTTTCCGCCTGGCGGCGCGGCGGACGGTTCGACAGTTTCGTCTCGCCGTTCTCGGTTGTGATGATCGCCATTCCGCCTGTCATCGTCGCGCTCAGCACACTCTTCCTCTTCGGCGTGTCGCTGCGCTGGTTCCCGGTCGGCTATGCCTATGATCCGAATCTCGATCCGGGTTTCAATTTCACCTTCTTCGGTAGTGTCTTCTACCACGGGATCATGCCGGTGCTGACGCTGTCGCCCTATCTCATCGGCGAGTTCCAGACGACGATGCGCTCGTCGATGATCTCGGTGCTCGGCGAGGACTATGTCACCATGGGCCGGGCCAAGGGCCTGAAACCTGCAACTGTCATGTTCGGCTATGGCGCGCGCAATGCCATGCTGCCGGTGCTGACCAATCTGGCGCTGATGCTCGGCGCCGTGTTCGGCGGCTCGATCGTCACCGAAATCGTCTTCAACTATCCCGGTCTCGGCCTGACGCTGTTCACTGCCAGCGTCGCGCGCGACTATCCGGTCATCCAGGGACAATTGCTGCTGATGACTTTGGCAACACTCGGCGCCAACCTTTTGGTCGACATCATCTATGGTATTGTCGATCCGCGATTGCGGGAGAGCGGCGCATGAAGGCCCTGTTCAAGCTTGTTATCCAGCAGAAGAAGGCGCTGGCCGGGCTGATCATCATCGCCATGCTCTGCCTGACGGCCATCGCAGCACCGGTCATTGCACCCGGCAATCCGAGCGCGCGCGTCGGCCGCTCGCATCAGCCACCGACGGTCGAACATCTGTTCGGCACCACGAAAATGGGCCGCGACGTCTATACCCAGTTCGTCTGGGGCGCCCGCAGCTCGATTTCGATTGGGTTTGCCACGGGCATTGCCATCACAGTGCTCGGCACGATCATCGGGCTGACTGCCGGCTATGTCGGCGGCCGCACCGATGCGCTTCTCGATCTCGCCACCAATGCCGTGCTGGTCATACCCAATATACCGCTGCTCATAATGCTCGCTTCCTTTGCCGGCACGGTCGGGCCCTATCTGATCATGACGATCATCACGCTGACCTCATGGCCCTGGGGCGCACGCATGACGCGCTCGCAGACACTTGCCTTGCGCCATCGGGATTTCGTCACCGCAGCCCGCATGATCGGCGAACCCAGTTGGCGGATCATCTTCGTCGAACTGCTGCCGAACCTGCTGCCGCTGATCGGCATCAACCTCGTCGGCAGCATCATCTATGCGATCGTGGCGCAGACAACGCTCGAATATCTCGGTTTCGGCGACCCATTGCAGGTGAGTTGGGGCACGATGCTCTACAATGCCCAGAACTCGTCGGCGATCATCCTCGGCGCCTGGTGGGACATCGGCGCGCCGGCGATGGGCATCGCGCTGATCGGGCTCGGGCTGGCGCTGGTCAATTTCACCTTCGACGAGATCGCCAATCCGCAACTGCGCTCCGGCCCGGCATTGAGCCGGTGGCTGCGCCTCAACCGCACGCGCCATCGCAGCCTGGAGGCCGGCCAATGAGTGACGACCTCCTGCAAATCCGCAACCTCGACGTCGACTACCTGCTCGACAAGGGCGAATTCCGCGCGGTCAAGAACGTGTCGTTCAATATCGGCCGCGGCGAGCTCTTCGGCCTCGCCGGCGAATCCGGCTGCGGCAAAAGCACGATCGCTTATGCAATCACCCGGCTCTCCAAGCCGCCGGCCTGGATTGCCGGCGGCGAGATCATCCTCGACGGCCAGAACCTGTTGAGACTCCCTGAACGCGAGATGCAGAAAATCCGCTGGAAGCGCGTCGGCATGGTGTTCCAAAGCGCCATGAATTCGCTCAATCCGCTAATGCGGGTGGAGGCGCAGTTCCACGACGTGCTCAGCCAGCATACCGGCTGCTCGAAGAGCCAGTCGCGCCAACAGGCGGAAGCCATGTTCAAGCTGGTCGGCATTCCGCAAAGCCGCCTCTCCGACTATCCGCACCAGTTCAGCGGCGGCATGCGGCAACGCATCGTCATGGCAATCTGCTTGGCGCTCCGGCCCGAACTGATCATCATGGACGAACCGACCACAGCTCTCGACGTAGTCGTGCAGCGCGAAATCCTCGAACAGGTTCTCGATCTGCAGCGCACTTACGGCTTTTCGGTGCTGTTCATCACCCATGACCTGCACCTCATGGCGCAGCTCTGCCACCGGATCGGAGTCATGCTGAAGGGCGAACTGGTCGAGGTCGGCGATGTCCGACAGGTCAGCCAGGCGCCTGTACATGACTATACCCGCAAGCTCTGGAACGCCATTCCGCAACTGCCGGGCCGCAGCCAGCGAACGGAGGAGACCGCATGAACGTCAATCCTCACATCTCCCTCGCTTCCGTCGAGCCCGTCATCCAGCTCGAAGGTATCGAGCGCCGCTTCGGCCCGATCCAGGCACTGCGCGGCATCACGCTATCGCTCAATCCCGGCCGAGGACTGGCCCTGGTCGGTGAATCCGGCTGCGGCAAGACCACCTGCGCAAGGATCATCGCCCGCATGGACCAGCCGAGCGCCGGCAAACTCAGCTTCCGTGGCCGGGATTTCACCGCGATCGGCGCGGCCGCCGACGAGCGAACCTATCGCCGTAATGTACAGATGGTGTTCCAGGACCCGTTCTCGTCGCTCAATCCGGTGTTCTCGGTCGAGCATCACCTGTCGCGGCCGATCGTGCTGCACCGGCATACGGTGGGAAAGACGGCGATATCGAAGGCAGTGACGGAACTGCTTGATCATGTCGGGCTCGATGCGGATATCACCCGGTCGAAATTTCCGCACGAACTCTCCGGCGGCCAGCGGCAGCGCGTCAACATTGCCCGGGCGCTCGCCGTGCAGCCGAGCGTGCTGGTTGCCGACGAGCCGACATCAATGCTCGATGTGTCGATCCGCATGGGCGTGCTGGAACTTCTCGCCCGCATCAAGCGCGAAAAGAACCTGGCGCTGCTCTATATCACCCACGACATTGCCACGGCCGCACATGTCTCCGAGGAGATCGTGGTGATGTTTTCCGGCCAGATGGTCGAATGGGGCGACACGAATGCGGTGATCGGCAATGCCCGCCATCCCTACACACAGCTGCTGCTCTCCGCCGTGCCCGACGGCAGCCAGCCCTTCGTGACCGGCGGCAGCGCCCGTTTCCTCGAACAGGCGGAGCGGATTCGCAAACTGAGCGGCCCGACTTCGTCCGTGGTCGAGCAAGTTGGTGCAAACCATTTCGTCCGCTCCGTCGCGGCACCCAATTGAAGGATCAGACAGTGGATTATCTTGTCAACCTGACGCCGCTCAGTCCCGACGAGGCGCTTGCCACCCGGATGAAAGATGCCGGTGTGACGATAAGGCGCGCGCTTGCCCCGGAAGCCAAACTCATCACCGATTGGGTCGCCGCCAATTTCGGCAATGGCTGGGCCAGCGAAACCGCCGTGGCGCTCAGCCGGCTGCCGCCGACCTGCATGATCGCGACCCGCGACCAGAGACTTGTGGGTTTTGCCTGTCACGAATCCATCGCCCGCGGCTTCTTCGGACCAACCGGCGTCGATGAAGGGGCGCGAGGGCTCGGCATCGGCCATGCCCTGTTGCTCGCCTCGCTGCTCGACCTGAAATCCATGGGCTATGCCTATGCCATCATCGGCGATGTCGGTCCCTCGGCCTTCTATGAGAAGACGGTGGGCGCCATGCCGATCCCCAATTCCGCCCCCGGCATCTATGCCGGAATGCTCAAAGTCTAAGCTCCCACTGACAAAGAGAACATCCATGTCGATCATGCCCCAACCTGCCCTGCAGCTGGAGACCTCGTGGCGCCCCGCCTCGGAGAAAGCCACACAGGCCTATATCCTCAGCCTCAAAAATCTCTCCGCCAAACCGATTGCCAATTTCAAACTCTGCGTCAGCGGGCCGGCGCGCGTCGATCCCTCCGTCGAGATCGAAGGTGGCGCGATCGGCCGGCGCCTTTCCAACTTTACCGAATTCCTGCCGCCGGACAATTTCGAACTGGCCCCGGGCGACACCTGGACGATTGCGGTGCATGCGCTGAGCTGGCCCTTCCGCCACTGGACGGACGGCGCCACAAGCGCCTATGTCGCCCTGAGCGACGGCAGCGCCATCCCGATTTTCATTGCACCGACAAAGCTCGTCGGCGGCAATGCTGCGCTGAAACGCGGTGCCGAAATTTATCCCGTGCCGCATGCTCCACCGGTGGCAGTGTCGATCGTTCCGTGGCCCAGCAAGGTCGCTATCTCCGGTCGGCGCTCGCCACCGGCTGGCCTCGCCCTCAGTGCGAATGGTCCGCAGGCTGAGGCTGCGACGGATGCTTTTGCCGCACTGGTCGAGCAGCTTTTCGCGGTCGAAGGCATTGTCCGTCCCGTGGCAGAGGGTGGGCTGCCGGTCACGTTATCCATTGCCGAAGGCTTTGCGGACGAGGCGTATCACATCACATTTTCCGCAGACGCAGCTTCTGTCACCGCTGGCACGCAAACCGGCCTGCTCTATGGCCTCATCACCCTGGGCCAGATGCTGCGCGGGGCGCGGCTGCATCCGCAAGCCTTCATCTTCCCGGCCGAGGGCGAAATCCATGATGAGCCGGCCCTGGGCTGGCGCGGCCTGCATCTCGATGTGGCGCGGCAATTCTACGCCGCATCCGAGATCAAGCGATTGATCGCCATCCTGGCATGGAACAAGCTCAACCGCTTCCACTGGCACCTGTCGGATGACGAGGCTTGGCGGGTGGAGATCGACGCCTATCCGGCGCTGACCGAGATCGGCGCCTGGCGCGGACACGGACTGCAGATCCCGTCGCTTCTGGGATCGGGCGCGGCCCGCAGCGGTGGTTACTATACCAAGGCGGTCATCCGCGAGATCGTTACCGAGGCGAAAACGCTGGGTGTCGAGATCGTGCCGGAGATCGATGTCCCCGGTCATTGCTTTGCCATGCTGGAAGCCATTCCCGAGCTGCGCGATCCGGCGGAGAAAGGCAGCTACTATTCGGTTCAGGGTTTTCCAGACAATTGCCTCAATCCGGCGCGGGAAAAGACCTTTGAAGTGCTGGAAACCATTTTCCGCGAGCTGATCGAACTCTTCCCGTTCAAGACCATCCATGTCGGTGCCGACGAAGTGCCCCTTGGCGCGTGGTCCGGATCCCCGGAAGCGCTGGCGCTGCTGCGCCAGATCAGCGGCGATGCCATGGCCGATGCCCATGCCAAGCGGCTCAATGTCGTCACCAATACCCACGGTGCCGACGACATCAACGGTTCCGGCACAGCCGTTCTGCAGGCGCTGTTCCTCAAACGCCTCCAGACCTTCCTTGCTGAACAGGGCTGCATCACCGGTGGCTGGGAAGAGGCAGCACACGGCGATGTCATCGACAAGGAAAAGAGCTATCTCTGCGGCTGGCGCAGCGTCGAAATTTCGGCCGCACTTGCCGGAGAGGGCTATGACATGGTCGTCTGCCCCGGCCAGGTCTACTATCTCGACATGGCCAACAGCCCGGACTGGGACGAGCCCGGCGCCAGCTGGGCGGGATGGTCCGACCCGGAAAAACTCTACACCTTCGATCCGGTCGCCGGCTGGAGCGAGGCGCAAAAGAAGAAGCTCCGCGGCATCCAGGCCTGTATCTGGTCCGAACCGATGACGGATCGCGCTGTTTTCGACCGGCTGGTTTTCCCACGCCTGTCGGCGCTGGCGGAAAGCGCCTGGACGAGGCCGGAGAGGAAATCCTGGGAGCGCTTCAAAGCCGTCGCCGGGCTGATGCCGATCCTCTACGGCTATTCGTGACGCATGTCTCCCGAAAGTGGCCACCGGTTTCGGGACAAAGACATGCGCAAGAACAAAAAGTCAGCCGACCTTCTTCTGCAAGACGTCGAATTGCGGATTGGTCTCTGAAAACACCGGCAGGGCCGCGGCACCAAGGATCGCCGTATCCCTGCCGGTCGACGCGATGACGACGCGCGGGATGCTACGCTTCATTTCGGGATCGACCGGTGCGTAGAGCGGCTCCAACCGCGCGGCCAACCGCTTGAGCAGCGATGGCGGCATGGAGCCGCCGAGCACCACGGTCTGCGGATCGAATGCCAGTTCGAGGAAATCCACGGTCTGGCGCATCGGTTCGATCGCCGCATCCAGCCAGGCTTCGGTCGTCTCTCTACCCCCCTCGATGAGAGCCTCAAGTTCTTCGGCGCTGTGCTGCTCGGGATCCTTGATCCCAAGATGTTCGTAGGCAGACCCGAGCGAGATATAGCGGTCAAGGCAGCCGCGCTTGCCGCAAATGCAAGGACGACCATTCGGCACCACGATCATGTGGCCGATCTCGCCCGCATTGTTGCGGCTTCCCCTGTAGAGATGGCCGTCGAGAAACATGCCGGCGCCAATACCGCCGCCAAGAAACAGATAGACGAAGCTTTCGAGCCCTCGCGCCAGGCCATAGAGCCGCTCGCCGATGGCTGCAGCGGTCGCATCGTTCTCGACAAGGACCGGCACGCCGATGCGGCGGCGCAATTCAGGCGCCACCTCGAAATGTTGCCAACCGGGAAGTGCGAGCGGCGTCAGCGATGTGACACCTTCGGATGCATAGCGGCCCGGCATGGCAATGCCCGCGCCGAGAAGCCGGCTGCGGGCGAACCGAACGCTTCCCAGCAGTTCCTCGGTGATCTCGGCGAGCAAAGGAATGGCTTCAGCCGGCGGCAAACGGTCGATCTGCCGCTTGATCCGCGCCCGGACGACGCCGGAAAGGTCGGTCAGCACGCCCATGGCATGTTCGCGCTCAAGCTCCAGCCCAATCGAATAGGCGCCGTTCGGATTGATAGAATAGGGCGTGATCGGTTGCCCGCGCGTGGCTTTCTCCGGCTTGCCGGCCTTCAAGAGTTCCGAACCTTCCAGTTCCTCGACGATATTCGACACCGTCTGGTTGGTCAGCGCCGTCAGGCGCGCGATCGCAGCGCGCGACAGCGGACCATTCGTCCGGATCGCTTCGATCACGACACGCCGATTATGGGACTTCGCCTGTTCGAGATTGGTGCCCGAAATTGTCTTCATGCGATCGATTTCACAATGGATGAACACGACAATTCGTGCGCTTTCCCCTTATTGCATAAGGGCTTAATCAGCGATAGACGGCGGGTGGATTTCCCTTGGGCGCTGCTGCGGTTCTCCCGCATGGATGCCATTGTAGCTGACCTTGAGACCCGTCGCGGATATCCTATGCCACGGTCCTTTTTCAGCTCGGCACTATTTAGTTCCGAGTTCATATCCGCCGATATCTTCGCTCAGCGAAGTCAACCGATCCAAGACTGACGCCCGCCTGGCGTCTCGGTGAGCCTTGAATACCGCAACATCCGTTGCTCTCAAACGCCGGTGGCTACCAACTTTTTCCGCCGGGATTTCACCTGTGTCGATCAATCGGACGAGATACTGCCTAGACATGTTGAGAATATCCGCCGCAGCCTGTGTCGACAACATCTCCTCATCAGGCAGCACCGTCACGGTGCACCCTTCCGCGAGAAGCGCAGCCGCCTGATACATGGCATCCACCAATGCGTGCGGCACGTCCATGCGCTCCCCATTCGCATCGATGATCTGGATCATCCCCTGCGGCTTTTTCGAATTTGCCAGCAACAGTGATGCAACACGGGCGGCAGCCGATCTCTCCGGTGCCGGAACGGCGTTCAAGGTTTTGGTGAAGTTTTCGTCTGACGATGTGCGATGTGATACGGCCATGCGGGCAATATGATGCATAAACGCTATAAACGCAACCGATCTGTTCTTTCCCAGTCGGAAAACTCACATGAGTACTCATGCTGGTCGCCGTTCTTGACGCTAACGTCCTGTTTCCGATGCTGCTGCGCGATACGCTGCTGCGTGTAGCAGCGGCCGGTTGTTTCAGAGTTCATTGGTCGGCTCGTATTCTTGACGAAATGACCCGCAATCTGGTCAGAGACTACGGCATGGAACCATCCAGGGCGGAAGCCTTGCGCAACGTCATGGAAGAGGCATTTCCTGACGCGAATGCGGAAGGATGGGAAGAGATAGAGCCGACAATGCGAAATGATCCGAAGGACCGACATGTCGTTGCGGCAGCAGTTGCCGTCGACGCTACGGTCATTGTGACATCGAACATCCGCGATTTCGGCAGCCTTCCTGAGGGCATTGTTGCTTTGACCCCTGACGAATTTCTCACAGGAATCTTCATGAGAGATCCGGCGGCAGTTTTGAAGGCACTTGCTGTGCAGGCGGCATCCTATCGTCGTCCAACGTTGACGACGACCGAACTGCTCGAAAGATTGGCGCTTACGTCACCTGGTTTCGCAGAGCGGGCACGCAACGCTCTTGGCGACTGATGCCCCGGCTGCTCTTCCGCGCTGGCGCTCGCCGACATTTCCCCCCGTAAAGGCTCCGCTACAGGCACTCCCATCGCTTGACAGCCCTTTGGTCACTGCTATGTTTTTTGAACCAAATGGTAAAAAATGGGGAGCAAGACAATGACCAAAGACATTCTGATCTCTCGCCGTACCGTTGTTGCCTCGGGCATCGCATTGGGTCTCAGCGGTCTGGCACCCCTGGCTCGCGCGGCAGCGCCGATGAAGGTTGCCGGCATTCATGCCTCGCCGGTGGAAAATGCCTGGAATTCCTGTCTGCACAAGGCCTTGCAGGATGCCGCCAAGGAAGGCGTGATCGAATATGTGTTCTCGGAAGGCGTTTCCGGCACCGATTATCCGCGCGCCATGCGCGAATATGCCGAGCAGGGCAACAAGCTGATCATTGGCGAAGCCTATGCGGTCGAGAAGGAAGCGCGCCAGGTGGCGGTCGATTATCCCGACACCGCCTTCGTGCTGGGGTCGAGCGGCGATCAGGCTGGCAGTAATTTCGGCGTCTTCGGTACCTGGAACCATGACGGCGCCTATCTCGCCGGCATGCTGGCGGGCAAGATGACCAAGTCGAATGTCGTCGGCTCCGTCGGCGCCATGCCGATCCCCGAAGTTAACATGCTGATCAATGCCTTTGCCGAGGGCGTCAAGGCCGTCAATCCCAATGCCAAGCATCTCGTCGCCTTCATCGGCACCTTCTTTGATCCGCCGAAGGCGCGCGAAGCCGGGCTGGCGCAGATCGATGCCGGCGCCGATATCCTGTTCGGCGAACGCATCGGCACAGCAGACGCCGCCAAGGAGCGCAAGATCAAGGCGGTCGGCTCGCTGATCGACTATACGCCGCGCTATCCCGACACCGTGTTTGCCAATGCGCTCTGGGGCTTCCGGCCGATCCTCAACGCGGCCATCGCCGACGTCGCCGCCGGCAAGCCGGTTGGCAAGAACTACACCGCCTTCGGCCTGATGAAGGAAGGCGGCAGCGATATCGTTTATGTCAAGGGCGTGGCGCCGGCCGATGCCGAAGCGGCGATGGAAAAGGTCCGCGCCGACATCAAGTCGGGCAAATTCGAAGTGCCGCGCAACGCGGAACAGCCGAAGTAATCCGGCACGATCATGGCCGCGGATGCAATTGCGCTCACTGAGGCGATCAGGCATGGCCGCCTGACCGCGACGGAGGCCATGCGCGCCTCGCTCGCCAGCGCCGAAAGCCTTGCGGCGCTGGGCGCGATTGCGCATCTCGACGCGGGCCTCGGCCTGGCTTCCGCTCAGGCGTCCGAAGACGAGCGCAAGGCGAACCCCGATCCTGTCTCGGCCCGTCCCTTCGCCGGCGTTCCTACGCTGGCTAAGGATCTCGGCGGGCCGTTCGAGGGATTGCCCGTCACCGCCGGTTCGGCGCTGTTCAAGCGCGAGGGCAGTGCGGCCGATTCCGATCTTGCCGCACGGTTCCGCGCCGCCGGCTTCTGCCTGTTCGGGCTGACCACAAGTCCGGAATTCGGGCTGTCGCTGGCGAGCGAGCCGGCGATCGGGCCGGTCTGCCGCAATCCCCTCGATCCGGCACGCACGGCCGGCGGGTCGTCCGGTGGGGCCGCCGCAGCCGTCGCAGCCGGCATCGTCGCCATCGCCCATGCCACAGATGCGGGGGGCTCGATCCGGGTGCCCGCCGCCTGCTGCGGCCTGGTGGGGCTGAAGCCGAGCCGCGGCGCGATGCCGGCCGGGCCGGATTTCGGCAATCATCTCGGCGGCATTGCCAGCGAACTTGCCGTCTGCCGCTCGGTCAGGGATACGGCGGCGATATTCGCTGCCTTGCGCGGCAAGGCCAGGGGGCCGTTTCCCGATCCGGCCTTTGCCGAGTCGGTCGACGGCAGGCTGCGCATCGGCCTGCTCACCGACACCGGCAGCGAATACCCGACCACGCCTGAACGGCTGGCCGCCGTCGAGGCTGCGGCGCGGGCGCTGGAGGCGGGCGGCGCGGAGATCGCGCCACTCGCCTGGGCGGATTTCGAGGCGACCGTCCGGGCAAGCAACCGTGCCTTCGGCGACATCGTCGCCGTCAACCTGGCCGGATTCCTCGATGGGCTCGGCCTCGACATTGCTGGTACCGAGCCGATGACCCAGGCTTTTGTCCGGCGCGGCCGCGCCATGTCGGCCACGGCACTCTGGGCTTCGCTCAATGGCGGCGTGCTGGTCAGCCGCGATCTCTGGGCGATGTTCGATGCGCTCGACTGCATCACCATGCCGATGCTCGCCTCGGCGCCGCTGCCGATCGGCTCGTTCCCCCCCGATCACGGCGATACCGACCTGCATCTCAGGCGCATGGCGGCGTTTGCGCCGCTGGCGAGCCTTGCCAATATTTCCGGATTTCCCGCCCTGACCTTGCCGTTCGGCGCCGATGCCGATGGCCTGCCCCTGCCGGTACAGCTGATGGCGCCGATCGGGCATGAGGCGCTGCTGCTCGCGCTCGCCGCTAGGCTGGAAGCCGAGCAGCGCTGGCAGCATCCTTTTGCTGTTGTGGGACTTTCGGTATGACAACACCGGTTCTCGCCATCGAAGGGGTCAGCAAGCGGTTCGGCCAGACGCTCGCCAATGACGGCGTGTCGATGACGCTCGCCAAAGGCGAGATCGTGGCGCTGCTGGGCGAAAACGGCGCCGGCAAGACGACGCTGATGAGCATTCTCTTCGGCCATTACGTGCCCGATGCCGGCCGCATCCTGATCGACGGCGCGGAACTGCCGCCGGGCAAGCCGCGCGCCGCCATCCGCGCCGGCATCGGCATGGTGCATCAACATTTCTCGCTCGCGCCCAATCTCACCGTGCTCGAAAATGTCATGACTGGCACGGAAAAGCTCTGGTCCTGGCGCTCCGAAACCGGCGCGGCGCGGCGCAGGCTGATGGAGATCGCTACTCGCTTCGGCCTGAAAGTCGATCCGGATGCACGGCTCGGCGACCTCTCGGTCGGCGAGCAGCAGCGCGTCGAGATTCTGAAAGCGCTCTACAACGACGCCCGCGTACTGATCCTCGACGAGCCGACCGCCGTGCTCACCAATATCGAGGCCGAGCGGCTGTTTTCTACGCTCAAGCAAATGGCCCGACAGGGCCTGTCGCTGATCTTCATTTCCCACAAGCTCGACGAGGTCATGGCTGCCGCCGACCGCATCATCGTGCTGCGCGGCGGCAAGATGGTGGCCGAGCGCCCGGTGGCCGAGACCAGCAGGGCGGAACTGGCGGAACTGATGGTCGGCCATCGCGTCACCCGCCCGGTGCGCGAGGCCGCCACACCGGGCGCCGTGGCGCTGCAGGCCACGGATGTCACAGTCAGGATTGGCGGCGTCGAGCGGCTGAAATCCGTAAGTTTTGGATTACACGAAGGCGAGATCCTCGGCATTATCGGCGTTTCCGGCAATGGCCAGACTGCCCTTGCCCATCTGCTCTCGGGCACGCTGGCGCGAACGTCCGGCGACCTTCTGCTGTTCGGAAAGCCAGTCGGCAATCTCGGCGTCGATGATGTCGTCGAGGCCGGCATCGGCCGGGTGCCGGAGGACAGGACCGAAGAGGGCGCGATTGGCGAAATGGCGATCTGGGAAAATGCGGTGCTGGAGCGGATCGCCTCGGGAGCCTTTTCGCGCAACGGCCTGGTCAACCGCAAGGCCGGCATGGCCTTTGCCCAGGCGATCATCGACGGTTTCGACGTGCGCGGCGGCACGCCGCAGAGCCGCACGCGACTCCTCTCCGGCGGCAACATGCAGAAGCTGATCCTCGGCCGCAATCTGCACCAGCGGCCGCGCATCCTGGTTGCCGCCCAGCCGTCGCGCGGACTTGACGAGGGCGCGGTGGCCGCCGTGCATCAACGGCTGCTCGAAGCCCGCAAGCAGGGAACCGCCGTGCTCTTGATATCCGAAGACCTCGACGAAGTGATCGCGCTCGCCGACCGCATCCAGGCGATCGTCGCTGGCCGGCTGTCGCCGCCAATCGAGGCGGATAGTGCCGATGCACGAAAACTCGGCCTGATGATGGCCGGCGAATGGCATGACAATGGTGAGGTCCGCCATGCGGTTTGAGCGTCGCGAACACCGCCCGCTGTCGCTATTGCTGCTGACGCCGATGATCGCGGTCGTGGCAGCGCTGGCGCTGTCGGGCATCTTGATCGCGGTGGCCGGCGCGCCGGTGTTCGAAGCCTATTGGCGCATCTTCACCGGCGCCTTCGGCTCGCGGCTGTCGGCGACCGAAACGCTCACAAGGGCGACGCCGCTGATGCTGACCGGGCTTGCCGCCGCTGTCGCCTTCCGCGCGCGGCTGTGGAATATCGGCGCCGAGGGCCAGTTCTATCTCGGCGCAATTGCCGTGGCTGCGGCGAGTTCGCAAGTTCTCGGCGGCCTGCCGGGTGCGGTGCAGATCCCGCTGCTGCTGGTCATCGGCGCCGTCGCCGGCATGGTCCTGATCCTCATTCCTTTGTGGCTCCGGCTGCGCTTTTCGGTCGACGAGGTCGTCACCAGCCTGCTGCTCAATTTCATCGCCCTGCTCTTCGTCTCGATGCTGATCGACGGCGTGCTCAAGGACCCGCTCGCCTTCGGCTGGCCGCAATCGCAATCGGTCAGCGATCACGCCGTGCTGCCCAAGCTGGTCGCGCGCTCGCGCCTGCATATCGGATTCGTCATCGCCATCGTGCTTGCCGTCGTCGTGCATCTCATCCAGTCGCGAACGGTGTTCGGCATGCAGTCGCGCGCCGCCGGCCTTAACCCGAAAGGGGCGGTGTTTGCCGGCGTGCCGCTCGGCAAAACCCTGGTGAAGGTCGCCTGCCTTTCGGGTGGGCTCGCCGGGCTTGCCGGCGCCATCGAGGTGATGGGCGTCAAGGGCTATGTCACCACCGACCTGTCGCCCGGCTTCGGCTATTCCGGCATCGTCGTCGCCATGCTGGCCGATCTGCATCCGCTCGGCGTCGTGCTTGCGGCGCTGTTCACCGCCACCATGTTCGTCGGCGCCGACGGCATGAGCCGCAGCCTGGGCATCCCCACCTATATTGCCGACGTGACCGTGGCCTTGTCGCTGCTGACCATGCTGATCGCGCTGTTCTTCACCCAGTACAGGATCCGCCGATGAG
Organism: Rhizobium sp. P2_G9; assembly: GCF_056403475.1. NCBI lineage: Bacteria > Pseudomonadati > Pseudomonadota > Alphaproteobacteria > Hyphomicrobiales > Rhizobiaceae > Rhizobium > Rhizobium sp. P2_G9. The sequence continues at coordinate 55,683 of NZ_JBFUFK010000027.1, forward strand.
CCAGCTGTTCGACATCGTCGCTTCCGCCGGGCTCTGGGCCGCGATCCTGCGCATCGCCACGCCGCTGATCTTCGGCACGCTGGGCGCACTGCTCTGCGAACGGGCCGGCGTGCTCAATCTCGGCATCGAGGGGATCATGACCTTCGGCGCGATGATCGGCTGGCTCGCCGTCTATCACGGCGCCGATCTCTGGACCGGCTTGCTGATCGCCGCCATTGCCGGCGGCATATTCGGCCTCTTGTATTCGGCGCTGACGGTGACACTCGGGCTGTCGCAGCATGTGTCGGGGCTGGGCGTGACGCTGTTTGCGTCGAGCTTCAGCTATTATCTCTTTCGGCTGATCGTGCCGGTAGCCGGTACGCCGCCGACGATCGTGCCCTTCCAGCCGATCGCCATACCCGGTCTGTCGACCCTGCCCTTCATCGGGCCGGCCTTCTTCACCCAGACCATGCCGACCTATCTGGCGATCCTCGTCGCTTTGCTGATGGCTTATCTGATCTTCCGCACCCCGGTCGGGCTCGCCATTCGCATGACGGGCGAAAATCCGCATGCCGCCGAAGCGCAGGGCGTCAATCCGATGCGGGTGCGCTATGGCGCCGTCATTGCCGGCAGTGCGCTGATGGGCATGGGCGGCGCCTTTCTGACGCTCTCGGCCTTCAACAGCTTCTTCCCTACCATGGTGCAGGGGCGCGGTTGGATCTGCATCGCACTCGTGGTCTTCGCCTCCTGGCGGCCGGGACGGGCGCTGTTCGGGGCGCTGCTGTTTGCCTTTTTCGACGCGTTCCAACTGCGTTTACAGACTGTGCTGAGCGGCGTCGTGCCCTATCAGATCTTCCTGATGACGCCCTATATCCTTTCCATTGTCGCCCTTGCCGTCATGGCCCGCCGCGCCCGCGTGCCGCAGGCCCTGATGCAGCCCTACCGGCGCGGCGAACGATGATCGTTTTCACCTAAGCGAGGCCCCCATGTTCGACCTGATCATCCGCAACGCCAATCTCCCCGATGGCCGCAAGGGCATCGACATCGCCATCGACAAGGGCCGGATCGCCGCGGTGGAAGCCGGGATCGCCGCCGAGGCGGGGGAAGAGATCGACGCCACCGGGAGGCTGGCGACGCCGCCGTTCATCGATCCGCATTTCCACATGGATGCGACGCTGTCGCTCGGCCTGCCGCGCATGAATGTGTCGGGCACGCTTCTCGAAGGCATCGCGCTGTGGGGCGAATTGCGGCCGATCGTGACCAAGGCGGAACTGGTCGAGCGGGCACTGCGCTATTGCGACCTGGCGGTGACGCAGGGGCTGCTCTTCATCCGCAGCCATGTCGACACGTCCGATCCCAGGCTAGTGACAGCCGAGGCGCTGCTCGAAGTCCGCGACAGGGTAAAGCCGTATATCGACCTGCAGCTGGTGGCCTTCCCTCAGGACGGCTATTATCGCGCCAAGGACGGTATCGCCTCGCTCAACCGCGCGCTCGACATGGGTGTCGACATTGTCGGCGGCATCCCGCATTTCGAGCGGACGATGGACGAGGGCCGCGCCTCCGTCGAGGCGCTCTGCCGCATCGCCGCCGATCGCGGCCTGCCGGTCGACATGCATTGCGACGAAACCGACGATCCGCTGTCGCGCCATATCGAGACGCTCGCCGCGGAGACCGTACGCTTCGGCCTAGAGGGTCGCGTCGTCGGCTCGCATCTGACCTCGATGCATTCGATGGACAATTACTATGTCTCGAAGCTGATCCCGCTGATGGCGGAAGCCAGGATCAACGTCATCCCCAACCCGCTGATCAACATCATGCTGCAAGGCCGTCACGACACATACCCCAAACGCCGCGGCATGACCCGCGTGCGCGAACTGATGGAGGCCGGTCTCAACGTCTCCTTCGGCCATGACTGCGTCATGGACCCCTGGTATTCGATGGGCTCCGGCGACATGCTTGAAGTTGGCCATATGGCAATTCACGTGGCGCAGATGGCCGGCATCGACGACAAGAAGAAAATTTTTGATGCGCTGACGGTCAATTCCGCCAAGACCATGGGCATCGACAATTACGGCCTGGAAAAGGGCTGCAACGGCGATGTGGTGATCCTGCAGGCGAGCGATACGCTGGAGGCCTTGCGGCTGAAGCCGAACCGGCTTGCGGTGATCCGGCGCGGCAAGGTGATTGCGCGCTCGGCGCCGCGGATCGGGGAATTGTTTCTGGATGGGCGGCCGGAGAGGATTGATGGGGGGCTGGATTATGTGCCGCGGTATTGAGGCTCTGTCATCGAGAAACGCATAGGCTAAAGTTTGGATCGCAATATCCGACGAAGATTGACGGCGTGTCGTGGCGGACCGAGAGCGGTCACCGAGACTGCTCTCAGTGCCTGTCACCAAATTTCCGCCAGTTGTAGTGGCCGCGATGATCCAACGTGGGTTCGCCACAAGTTCCATCGCGTTCTGGTCGTGGACGGTATTTTTCGTGATTGAGCGTCCAGGCCGATATCTCATGCAGTGCGTCAGAGAGGGTTGCGATAGATCGATAACGCAGCTCCCTGGTCATGCTTACATCGCTATGCCGACCACGAGAACAGGCCGTATGTGCGGCCCTGCATTAATATTGCATGTCAGCCCAGACAGAGAACTTTCTCGAAAAACAACCTTACCTTTAGTATTTCCTTGGACTTTTCTTTAGATTGATATTACAGTACATTGAATAGGCGCCCATTCAATCGCATGAGTTGAACCACGAGCCCGCATCGGAGTGACGATGCGGGAATATGGTTCTGTGCCAACGCGTTCATATCTGAAATTTTGTCTCTGATTTTTGTCATGGGAGGACAGAATGACCGACAGATCCGACGAGCGGCGTGAGCGTGCAAGAATGTTTGATCGTCCCAGCGCCGCCGATACCGGTGGTGGAGATGACCAGGAATCGGACTCTCGACAGGGCGGTCTGTTTGAATCCCTTCGGAAGATCGGCATGATCGCTCTTGAAGCGACCGGCGACTTGCCGCCGAACAGCGGAGGCCACATTCATGAGGGATCGGCTGATGATTGCCCCGTCTGTAACGGGCCCAAAGGTTTGCCGCGGCGCCTTCTCAACCAAGCCGCCCAAACCGCTCGCAAAATAAATCCTGTCAACGCCCCGGCCTATTGGCGCAAATCGGCCCATGATCTCGGCTTTCAACCCCAGCCGGAATACATCTCCGCGCTGACGTCCAAATATTGGGGGCCGCAGCCCCGGCGATTAACCGTCAGTTTCATGGAAACGACTGCGCCGGACCTGAGAAGGCGCATCGTTTCTCACATGAACGCCTGGACCCGCACCGGCTGCATTTCCTTCGTGGAAACCGGCGGCAACGGACAGGTCCGAATCTCACGAGGGCAAGGCGGCTACTGGTCCTATCTCGGCACCGACATCCTGCATATCCGGCGGAACCAGCAGACAATGAACCTTGAAGGGTTCACGATGAACACGCCGGAGTCGGAATACAGGCGGGTCGTGCGCCATGAAACCGGCCATACGCTCGGCTTCCCGCACGAGCATATGCGCCGGGATATTATCGCGCGGATAGACCGCAACAAGATCTATGACTATGCGCAACGGGCTTTTGGCTGGGACAGGCAGACCGTCGATGAGCAAATACTCACGCCGATCGAAGAACGGACCTTGCTTCAGGGCAGCACAAAAGCCGATCAATATTCAATCATGTGTTATCAATTGCCGGCGTCTGTTACTGTGGATGGCAAACCGATCGTTGGCGGAAGCGATATCGACAAGTCGGATTATGATTTCTGCGGCTTGATTTATCCGCGTTCCAGCAGCACACCATTGACGCCGTTCTCCGCCGAACCCGAAGATTGGCCCGAGGAAGAGGACGTATTGGTGGATGTCTGATTGCCGAGCCGATGAAGCGTCCAAGGGCACTTTTTGAAATCGCTTCCAGCGAGCAGCTTCCCGAAGAGGCGGTGCTGCAAGTGGGCGACGTGCTCCTTGTCAATGCCACAGGCATCACTACTCATGGCGGATCGAGCGTGGTCGAAATTGTCGGACCGCTGACTAGCGGTGTTCTGACCGCTTCGGAAACGCTTCTGCCGGCCGGCGCACCCAACCTTGTCGTCGTTGTCGCCCGACACGCGGGACAGGAGCAGCTCGACTTTGTATTCGGCACGCCATGGGGACCACACCACAGGCGAACCATAGACATCCGTGTCGAACCATCGAGCTGACTGCAAATGCGGCCGCGAAGCGGCGCTCCGGTTATCGCGCTTTGGGCTATATGATTGAGCAACGGGAGTCCGAATAGTCGCCGTGTCTACATGATAAACTTGCTTTTCCCGTCACCGCCCGGCTGACACAGAAAGACCATCCCGATCGAACAGATGTAGAGCAGCCTTGTCCAGGCCGAGTCCAACCGTATCACCGATGGCGAAGCGGGCATTGCCGGGCCGGCGGATCGTCACCAGCGTGCCGTCGCCGACCAGCGCATAGAGATAGGTGTCGGAGCCGAGGCGTTCGACAACGTCGACCTTTGCATCGATGTGTCCCTGCCCGGCTGCGCAGATCTCGATGTTTTCCGGGCGGATACCGAGGTTGACGGCGGTCTTCGGCGTGCCCGGCAGATCGATGTGGCCGGAGCCGGAGAAGCGCATGCCGCGCTCCACCGCCTGGCCGTCAAAGACATTCATCTTCGGCGAACCGAGAAACTGGGCGACGAAAAGGTTGGCCGGCTTTTCATAGAGATCGATCGGCGCGCCGACCTGCTGGATGGCGCCGTCCTTCAGCACCACGATCTTGTCGGCCAGCGTCATCGCTTCGACCTGGTCGTGGGTGACATAGATCATCGTCGCGCCCAGTCGCTGGTGCAGCTTGGCGATCTCGATGCGCATCTCTGCCCTGAGCGCTGCGTCGAGGTTGGAAAGCGGTTCGTCGAACAGGAAGGCGACGGGATCTCGGACGATAGCGCGGCCGATGGCGACGCGCTGGCGCTGACCGCCGGAAAGCTCCTTTGGTTTGCGATCCAGGTAGTTTTCCAGCCTGAGCGACGTCGCGGCTTCCCTGACGCGGCGATCGATCTCAGCGCGAGGCGTACGGGCTACTTCGAGACCGAAGGCCATGTTGGCCCGCACCGTCTTGTGAGGATAAAGCGCGTAGGACTGGAAGACCATGGAAAGCGCCCGGTCCGCCGGGCCGAGCTCGGTGACATCCTCGCCGTCGATCAGGATCTGGCCAGAGGTTGCCTCTTCCAGACCGGCGACAAGCCGAAGAAGCGTCGACTTGCCGCTGCCGGAAGGGCCGACGAAGACGACGAATTCGCCATCGCCGATCTGCAGGTCGAGGTCACGTATGATGTCGACTGCGCCGAAGGATTTCTTGATGTTCTTGAGTTTGATAACGGCCATATCTCTTTCCTCAGGCCTTGACGCCGCCGGCGCCGAGACCGCCTTGCCAGAAGCGCTGCATGACGATGAATGCGATGATCACGGGCACGATGCTGATCAGCGCGCCGGCGAGCACCAGTGTGAACAAAGCCGCCCCGCCGCCCGATCCGACCGTGGCTGTCGCATACCACTGCGCCAGGCCTACCGTGACCGGGAAATATTCGGCCGAACTCAGCACCACCAGCGGCAGGAAGTAATTGTTCCAGGTGGCGACGAAGGAGAGGATCAGCACAGTGGCGAAGCCGGGCATCAGCAGCCGCAGCGCCAACGAGAAGAAGATGTGGAATTCGCCAGCGCCATCGACGCGACCGGCATCGATCAACTCATTGGGAATGGCGTCATCGGCATAGACGCGCATCAGGAAGACGCCCGGCGGATAGACGAGCGACGGCAGGATCACCGCCCAGGGGGTGTTGACCATGCCAACCTTGGACATCAGCAGGAAGAGCGGCACGACCAATGCGGTCTGCGGGATCATCACCGCCCCGAGGATGATGGCAAAGACTAGCCGCTTGCCATGAAAATCATATTTCGCCAGCGCATAGCCGGCCATGGTGGCGAACAGCGCCGCTCCCAGCCCTGAGACCGTGGCGTAAACAATGGTGTTGAGCAGCCAGCGGGTGAAAATGCCGTCCTGGAACGTAAAGACGCGGCGAATATTCTCGAACAGACGAAAGTCGTCGGAGAACCACAGACCGAAGGTGGTGAACAGGTCGTTGTTGGATTTTGTCGCCGAGACCAGCACATAGAATAGCGGCAGCGCCGTGTAGAACCAGATCAGCGCGAGGATCGCGGACAGCATCCAGCGATTCCGGCGGAAAGTGGGCGAGCGCTTCGACTTGCCGACGATAGCCATCAGCCCCTCCCCCGGTTGACGACCAGCATGAAGGCGTAGGAGATCACGGCCGTCACCGCACCCAGCACGAAGGAGACGGCGGCTGAATAGTTGTATTGCTGGTTGGCGAAGGCGAGCGTGTAGGCATAATAGTTTGGCGTATAGGTGTTGTTGATCGATAGCGGCGCCAGATTGTGCAGCAGATAGGGCTCCGAGAAGAGCTGCAGCGAGCCAATGATCGAGAAGATGACGGTGACGACAATCATCGGTGCGATCAGCGGCAGCTTGATCTTGATCGCGTAGATGAAGCTGCCGGCGCCATCCATGGAGGCCGCCTCTTCGAGGTCCTGCGGGATCGCCTGCAGCGCGGCATAGAAGATGATCATCTGATAGCCGGTATATTCCCAGTTGGCGATATTGGCGATCGCGGCGAGAATGGTGCTGTCAGCGAGGAAATTCGGTGCGGGCAGGCTGAGCGCATGGGCGAGTTGGGTGAATGGACCGAAGGACGGACCGTAGAGATAGCCCCAGATCAGCGCCGCGATCACCGTCGGCACGGCATAGGGCAGGAACAGGCTGACGCGGAAGAAGCTCTTTGCATAGACCGTACCGCTGTCGAGGATCAGCGCAATCAACAGCGCCACCGCGATCATGCCGGGAATCTGGATCACCGCGAATTTCAGGAGAACGACGACGCCGGCCCAGAATTTTGGATCGCCAAGCGCGCGGATAAAATTGGCCGCGCCGACGAATTTGGTGCCGGCGACCAGCGTCGTCTTGTAGATGGCGAGATCGAACGCATAGGCCATCGGCGCGATCAGGAAGGCGATGAAAAGCAGCGCGAACGGTGCAAGGAAGAGATAAGGCGCCAGCCCCTTGCTCACCCGGTATCGCCGCTTGCGGCTCTTCAAACCGGCCATATTGTACTCCACAATCGTCGGCACGCGGACACGTGCCAAAAGAAGGGATGCGAGGCCCCACACCCCGCATCCCCGGCAGGGTCAGCCCTGGGAGACGGTATAACCCTGATCGCTGCAATAGGCACTCACGGTCTGCTGCAGCCGGTCGAAACCGTCGGCGAGCGAGCCCTTGCCGCCGATCGAGGCTGACAGCTCCTGCTGCACCTGGCCGGCAAGATAATCCTGGAACGGCGCATACTGGAACGAGGAGTCGACATGCTTGGCGCTTTCGACGAAGACTTCGTTGACTGCCTGGCCGCCATAGAGATCGTATTTGTGGCCCATCAGTTCGGGGTCGGCGACCAGTGCCTTCTGCACCGGGAAGAGGAACTGCTTGGTGTTCCACAGCTTGCCCGCCTCGGCATTGCTGCCAAGGAACATGGCAAGCTGCGTGGCTTCCTTCGGATGCTTCGAGGTCTTGAAGACTGAGAAGGTCGATCCGCCGAGATTGGCCGAAACATATTTGCTTGCATCCCATTGCGGCAAGGGTGCTGCGCGCCAATGACCATTGCTCTTCTTGGCAAATTGCGGAATGAACACCGCACCCCAGGCGCCGGTCATCCAAGAAGCATAGGTGCCCTCGTCGAGCCCCGTGAACCAATCTGTGGTCCAGACCGGCGTCTTGATGCCGACGGCCTTGGCGTCGATCAGGTCCTGCCAGTAGGCGGCCCATTTCTTGGCGACGGCGTCGTTGAGGTTGAGCTTGAGATCTGTGCCGTTGAGCGCGAACGGCTTCCAGCCAGCTTGCGCCAACAGCGCGATCACCCAGCCGCCATCGGCTGTGCCGCCGAAATTGGTGAGATAGGTGTCGGGCGAGGCCTTGGAGAGCACCTTGGAGCTGTCGGCGAATTCCGCCCAGGTCTTCGGCACGGCGATCTTGTGGTTATCCAGCACGTCTGCGCGATAGAGAATGCCCATCGGGCCGGAATCCCACGGAATGCCGTAGACGGCATTGCCATCCGAAACCGATGCCCAGGTCCAGTCGATGAACTTGTCCTTGACGTCATTGGCGCCGTATTGGCCCATGTCGAGCAGCGCCTGGAGCTGGCGGAAGCCAGGGATGTTGGTGAATTCGACCTGACTGACATCCGGCAGGCCGGTGCCGGCCTGGATGGCGTTGCGCAGCTTGACATATTCGTCCGGGCCCTGGCCGGCATTCTCCAGCTTGACCGAAATGTTCGGAAAGGCTTTGGTAAACAGGTCGATCTCGGACTGGGTGTTTGGCGTCCAGGCCCACATGGTGAGTTCCACCTTGTCCTCGGCAAGCGCGGATGAAGCAAGGCCCGGCATGGCGGCGGCCACGGCGCCAGCACCAGCGGCCTGCAGCAATTGGCGGCGGCTCAGCATCGCCTGGATGAATTCTTTTCTCATGTCATTGCTCATGATGTTCCTCCCGATCTCCCATGCAATACGGCATGCCGCCACATGCGACGGATGCGTCCGCTCTCGCAGTGGCCGCAATTCAGCATGCGCAATTTGCGTTGTCAATTGCGCAATTTCCGTTTTTATGCAAATTTTGCTGCGAAGATAGTTCGTCTTGCGAGGCGAAGAGCGGTTGATATCGCGGTTCGAGGGATGGATTTGGCGTGAGAATCCCGGATGATACCGGGTCTGGAGGACTGGTTTTGAGCAAGCTACGAAAATCGGACGCAAATCAGATTGCCATTGCCAAGGCGGCTGGGGTGTCGGTCAGCACGGTGTCGCGGGCGCTGTCGGATTCGCCGGGGATCAGCGACGAACGCCGCTCGCAAATCCGCAAACTGGCGGAGGATGCCGGCTATCTCGGCCGCAGCCGGCAAATGGTGGCGGCGCCGGCAAAGCATTTGCGCGCTTATGTCACCGGCAGCCTGGCGACCGGCGGGCTCGTTGCCTTCTATGAGGCTGTGATCGCCGGTTTGCGCGACAGCGCCCGCGACAATGGTTTTACCCTGGCAATCCGCATGGTCGACGAGTCGGTACTGGGACGCGAGCGCATGCTGCGCGATCAGGAAAGCGAAGAAGCGTCGACGACGATCTTCGTCGGCATCGATCCCTCACCGGGGCTGGCCGCGCACTTTCTCGACGGCCGGCATCACGCCGTGCTCATCAATGGCTACGATCCGGAAATGCGCTTCGATTGCGTGGCACCATCGAATTTCTTCGGCGCGGAATTGGCAACCAGGACGCTGCTTGCCGCCGGTCACCGGAAATTGCTTTATATTCATGACCATACGCGCTGGACGACAATCCAGAGGCGGCGGGGATTTTACGCGGCTCTGGAACTTCATAAAGATGTCACCAGCACTGCGATCGGCGCCGCCAACGGCATGGATAGCGAAATCCTCGCCGAGGTCGAGCGACGAAGGAAGGGCGAATCGGACTGGACGGCCGTGTTCTGCGCCAACGACATGGTCGCGTTCCGGCTGATGAACGCGCTGGAAGCAGTTGGTATCAACGTGCCCGGCGAAGTTTCGCTGATCGGCTTCGACGACCTGCCCTATGCGGCGCTGATGCATCCGCGCCTGACCACGATGCGGGTCGATTGCGCCGAGATGGCGCGACAGGCGATCGCCCTTGCACAGCGCCGCATTGCCGAGCCGGATGCAACCCCGCTGCAGATAGAATGCGGTGTCAGCCTGCAGTCCGGCGAGACGATAGCGCAAATTGCGTAAAATTTGAAAATATGCGCAAATCACTTGCATGATTTGCGTCAACGTGCAATCTCAGGAGCAAGCGGCCTGGCCGCCTTCGCATAGCGCGGCGTCACATCTCCGCGCCCAGGAGATTGCATGCCTCAGGATCCCCGCACTGCCGCACAGGCCGGCGCCGCCCCGGCGCTCACCTTTGCCTTCGGCCCGTTCGGCGCTGACAGCCTGTTTTCAAACGAAGACATGCAGCGGCTTGGTGACAGCTGCCGGATCGCCTCTGGTGCCCCGTTGCAGGATTTCTCCGGCGATGCGGCGAGAACCGTGCTGTCGAAGACGGAAATTCTCGTTACCGGCTGGGGCTGCCCGCCGATCGACGACGCCGTGCTCAGCGCCGCGCCGAACCTGAAGCTGATCGCCCATGCTGCCGGATCGGTGAAGCATCTGGTTTCGTCCGCCGTTTTCGCACGTGGTGTGCTGGTCTCCAATGCCGCCGATGCCAACGCCGTTCCGGTCGCCGAATTCACGCTTGCCGCGATCCTGCTGGCTAACAAGCAGGTGTTCAGATTCCAGCGAGATTATCTCCGGGAACGTGCGCCGGTAGCCCTTCACGCTTCCTTCGACGGCAATGCCGGCAACTGGCGCAAGCGGGTCGGCATTATCGGCGCTTCGCGCATCGGCCGCCGCGTCATCGAACTGCTCAAACCTCATGATATCGATGTTGTACTTCACGATCCGATGATCAACCCGGTCGAAGCCTGGGGCATGGGCGTCGAGCTCGCCTCGCTGGAAGTGCTGATGGAGACATGCGACACCGTTTCGGTCCATGCACCCCTGCTGCCTTCGACCCACAACATGATCGATGCGGCGATGCTGGCGCGGATGGGGGATGGCGCGACGCTGATCAACACGGCACGCGGCGGGCTGATCGATCACGCAGCGCTGGAAGCCGAACTGGTGAGCGGCCGCCTCTGGGCAATCCTCGATGTCACGGAGCCCGAGACGCTGCCGGACGATTCGCCGCTTTACCGGCTCGACAACGTGCTGCTCACGCCGCATATCGCCGGCGCCATCGGCAATGAGCGTCTGAGACTTGGCCGACTGATCGCCGATGAAATCGGGCGCTATCTCAACCGCGAGCCGCTGCGCCACAGCGTCAACGCCGAGAGCCTGAAGCACCAGGCGTAAGGGGCGGCAGATGCGCAAAGCGGTCATCGTCTGGGGCGGCTGGCAGGGACACGAGCCGGAGCAATGTGCCGAGATTGTCGGCGAAATGCTGCGTCAGGACGGTTTCGCGGTCGAGATCACCGACGATCTCGGCATCTTCGGTTCCCCTGCCTTGTCCCAGGCCGACCTGCTGGTGCCGATCATCACCGGCGAGAGTATCGAACAGAAGCACGCCGAAGCCTTGGTCGAAGCGGTGCGCGGCGGGTTGGGCCTGGCGGGCCATCATGGTTCGATTGCCACGACCTTCAAGGAAAGCGGCCCGTTCCGCTATGTCTCCGGCGTCACCTGGGTTGCCCATCCCGGCGACATCATCGATTTCCGCGTCAATATCATCCAGCAGGATGACCCGCTGACGGCCGGCATTCCGGATTTCGACTGGCGCTCGGAACAATATTACCTGCATTGCGATCCCAGCATCGACGTGCTTGCCACCACGACCTTTTCCGGAGAATTCGATCCGGCTGTCAGCAATGTCACCATGCCCGTGATCTTCAAGCGCTATTTCGGCGCCGGCCGCATCTTCTATTCCGCCCTCGGCCATGTCGCGTCCGAGTTCGACCATCCCTATATGCCGCTCATCCTTCGCCGGGGCCTCGCCTGGGCCGCCCGCCAATAGATCCGAGAACCGATCATGACCACGCAATTCCGCTTCATCGCCCCTCGCCTCGACGACCCGCGCCTGCTGCAGGAGCGCCGCTATTCCATGCTGATCGGCGGCAAAAGCCTGCCTGCCCTTTCCGGCGAGGTCCTCACGCGCGAAAGCCCGGCTCATCCCGGCCATGTGGTCGGCATCATTCCCAAGGGCTCTCGCGCCGACGCCGAAGCGGCGATCGCCGCTGCCCGCGCCGCCTTCGATAGCGGCCCCTGGCCGCGCATGACCGGCGCCGACCGTGCAAGGATCATCTATCGCGTCGGCGAGGCGATCGAAGCCAATCTCGAGGAATTGGCAACCATCGAGGCATTGGAAGTCGGCAAAGCGATCAACCAGGCGCGCAATGAAATGCGCTTTTCCGCCTCGCTCTGGCGCTATGCCGCCGGCCATGCGCAGGGCCTGGAGGGCGACACACATAATGATCTCGGCGTGGGCGCGATCGGCCTCACGTTCCGTGAGCCGGCCGGCGTCGTCGGCGTGATCACGCCGTGGAATTTTCCGCTTCTGATCGGCTCCGAGCGCATTGCCTGGGCGATCGGCGCCGGCTGCACGGTGATCATAAAACCCTCGGAATTCACCTCCGGCTCGACCATCCGCATGGCGGAACTGGCACGCGAGGCAGGCCTGCCGGACGGCGTGTTCAACGTTATCACCGGCTATGGTGCCGATGCCGGCCAGGTGTTTGCCGAACATCCTGATGTCGATGTGGTCAATTTCACCGGTTCGCAGCGCGTCGGCCGGATCATCGGCAGCCTTGCCGGGCAGAACATCAAGCGCGTCGGGCTGGAGCTTGGCGGCAAGGGGCCGCAAGTGGTGTTTGCCGATGCCGATCTCGATGCGGCGGCCGCCAAGATCGTCGGTGGCGCCTTCCATTGCTCCGGCCAGGCGTGCATTGCCGGCAGCCGGCTGATCGTGCATGACAGCGTCGCCGACAGGCTCCTGGAAAAGATCGAGGCGCTGGCCGTCAAGGTCGTCCACGGCGACCCGCTCGATGACCGCACCGATGTCGGCGCACTGGTCCATCAGGCGCATCTCGACAAGGTCGCGGGCTATGTGGCGGCCGGCAAGGCGGACGGCGCGGAGATCTACACCGGCGGCGGCGTCTTGGGCGAATCCGGCGCCTTCTATGCCCCGACCATCTTTACTGCCGTGAAGCCTGGCATGTCGATCGCCCGCGATGAGATCTTCGGGCCGGTGCTGACCACCTTTCGTTTCACCGATGCCGAGGAAGCAATCCGGCTCGCCAACGACACGCCTTTCGGGCTTTCAGCCTGTGTCTGGTCGACCAACCTCGCCACCGCGATACAGGCGATCCGCCGCATCAAGGCCGGCCGCACCTGGATCAATTCTATGGGCGATGGCAGCGCACAAATGCCGATCGGTGGCTACAAGTCGAGCGGTGTCGGCCGCGAACTCGGCAAGCACGGTTTCGATGAATATTCAGAAATCAAGAGCGTGCATGTGACGCTGAGCGGTGGGTTGCTGTAGCGGCCGCGACCCCGCCGGCGCCCAGCGCGATGGCGCGAATTCCCAGCCGATAAACCGGGGATTCATCGTGTGTGCGCAACGAGCTTAATATGGTCCTGCTTCGGCAGGCTTGTTCCTGCCGCTGTCGTCCCCGGCCGAGAGAGCTCTCAGAACGGCTTCAGGCTCACGTTCCATGATCCGAAGCAATGTTCGCGCGGCACCCGAAGGTTGACGCTTGCCCTGTTCCCATTTCTTGTAGCCAGACGGGCTGGTGCCGAGAACAGCGGCCATTTCATCTTGTGTCAGATCAAGCTTCTGGCGAATCGCCTTCGCATCAACCGAACCGATATCAACGGAGTGGATGCCAAAACCAGGAGCGTTCTTTCCCTGCGCGTGCGCCAAGGCTTCCGACATTGCCTGGATCAGGTCAGCGCCAAATTTTGTCATCTCGCTCATGCCTTGCTCCTGTATGTCGCCTTAATCGCTTTGGCAAAAGCCGCAACGGCCTTTGCTTCGTCAGGGTTCAGGTTTGTCTTCTCGTTCTTGCCGTAGGCAAGCAGCGCATAGATAGGCGCCTCGTCACTGTACCAATAGTAAATCACGCGCGCCCCACCACGCTTTCCTTTGCCTTTCGCCGCAAACCGAATTTTCCGGACTCCACCAGTGCCGGGGATTTCGTCTCCGACCTGGGGATTCGTCGCAAGGAAATCGATCATTTCCTTATGCTCTTCCTCGGTGAACAGCTCAGCTGCCTGTCTCACGAACATTGGTGTCTCGGCGACGGTCTGCATCTCGATCCTATAACCCAATGGGCTATAAATATGACTTGACGATATCGTGTGTCAATGGTCCGATGTGCGGCGACAACCAATCAACGAGATCAACATCTCAGTTCGTCCCTCCTGGGAGATATGCGGCTGCTTTGGCCTGCCAAGCAGTCACATATTCGAACCATCAAAGGCCGGCAGATCGCCCTGGTAACGGTTGAGGCCGATATCCTGTAGCGTCGCACGGCGATGGATTTCAGCCATGATCGGTTCGAATATGCTGTTTGCCCGTTCGAGTTCGGCATGTTCGGCGAGGTGGGCAGGCACCAGTTCGGCAATCTCGGCGAACACCTCGTTCTCGTTGACAGTGGTCAACCGCCCGTTCTGCATGACGATCCTGCCCGCGACCATGACCGTCTCCACCGAAGAGCCGTTTTCGGCAAAGACCAGTTGCCGGGCGGCATCGTTGAACGGCATGAAGGCATAGGAGTTGAGGTTGAGGATCAGCAGGTCGGCGGCCTTGCCGACCTCTAGCGAGCCGGTCACCTGCTCCAGCATGGCGCTCCGGGCGCCGCCGATCGTCGCCATGCGCAGAATCTCCCCGGCCTTCACCCATCTGGAATAATCCGGCCCGGAGACGCTATGGATCAGGCCGGCGACGCGCATCACGTCGAAGATCCGCGACGTGTCGTTCGAGCAGACGCCGTCCGTGCCGAGGCCGATGGTGACGCCGGCATCGAGCAGGCGGCGGATCGGAGAAATGCCGGCGCCGAGTTTTTGGTTGGAGACGGCATTGTGGGCGATCGACATGCCAGCCGCGCCCATCAGCGCCATATCCTCGTCGCTCACCCAGACGGAATGGGCAAATGTGGTGTTACGCTTCAGCAGCCCGAGATCATGCATATAAGCGACCAGGGTCTTGCCATAGAGCTCGTGTCCAGTGACGGCCTGGGTCTTCGTCTCCAACACGTGGGTGTGGTAGGGCACGCCCTTGTCGACGGCCAGATCCATGCAGGCCAGCATGAGGTCTCGCGTGCAGCGCTGCGGCGCGGAGGGTGCGATCATGAAGTTCAGCCGCCCGGCACGGCCGTGCAGGCTCGAAAAGGCCGATTTGCAATAATCGATATAGGCTCCGGCCGAGATCGGCGGACCGAAATCGAGTTTATCCTGCAAGTCCTGCGGCATGATTTCGCGCGCGTAGGGCAGCGCATCGAGGGCATGGATATTCATCACTGCGCTCGAGACATTGGCGCGAATGCCGGCATCCTCGTAAGCCTGGAAGACGATGCCCAGCCGATCGAGGTCATGGGCCGGCGGATCGAAGAAATCGTCGCAGAACGTAGTGACGCCGCTCCGCAGTGACTCCATCGCCAGGAGCAGGCTGCGGAGATAGAGAAGCCGCTGGCCGATCGCGCCGTTCATCAGCAGCGGATAGGCATAGAGCAGCCAGATTTCCAGCGGCATGCCCTGGTAGCGCCCGCGGAAGAAGGTCTCGCTCGAATGGGTATGGGAATTGATCAGGCCGGGCATGACCAGCTTGCCGCGGCCGTCGATCACTTGAACGTCCGGCTCGGCTTGAAGACTAGGGCCAATCGCCTTGATCGCGCTGCCTTCGATCAGGATATCGCCGTCGAACGGGTCGGTGCCGTGCAACTCGTCGATGGCAAGGATTTTCGCGCCGCGGATCAGGGTCTGGCTCATGACAAGTTCCCCAGCGACCGGATCAGCAGATCATAATAAGCGATCGGATCGCCATCCCAGACATAGAAGACATTTCGCGGACGGTCGGTGATCTGCCACCAGTCGGCGACCGTCATGCCTGATGTCAGGGTACCATTGAGCTCGACCGAGACGTTGATCTGCCGTCCCTTGAAAATTTCCGGCGCCAGCATGAATGCCGGCACGCATGGGCCATGGAGTGGCGCGCCTTCCCAGCCGTATTTCTTGAGGTCGAAGGCTTCGGAAAATTCCAGCATTTCGGCCGTGGCGATGCCGGAACGGTTGCCGAGTGCCCGCATTGCCCCAAGACGTTCAGGCGTCGAGCGCATCTGATGCGTGACGTCGAGCGGCAGCAGTGTCGTCTTGATCCCGGATTTCAGCACGATGTCAGCAGCTTCCGGGTCGACATAGCAGTTGAATTCGGCCGAAGGCGTGATGTTGCCGACCTCGAAATAGGCGCCGAGCATGGCGACGATCTCGACAATCTTTTCGGCGATATCCGGCGCCTTCCTGAGCGCCATAGCCAGATTGGTGAGCGGCGAAAGCGAGCAGATGGTGATCTCGCCCGGATGGGTGCGGACAGTGTCGACGATGAAATCGACGCCGTGCGTATCCTGCATCCGGATCTTCGGTTCCGGCAGATCGGGACCGTCGAGGCCGGTCGGGCCATGGACGTGCTCGGCCATGACCAGCGGCCGGACGATCGGGTGTGGGCAGCCGGCAAAGACCGGGATATCCGGCCGGCCGGCCAGTTCCATCAGCTTCAGGCAGTTGGCGATCGTATAGTCGAGGCTGATATTGCCAGCGGTCGCCACCAGGCCAAGCACATCGAAAGCCTGGCGCTGGCCGAGGATCATCAGGATGGCCGCCGCCTGGTCCTGGCCGGGATCGGTGAGGATGATCAGTTTGCGGGTCATGCCGCCGCCTCGATCTTGCCGGGCGCGCCGCCTTGGAGCCAGGCATAGAGTTCCCAGGTCTCGCCGTCGGGGCCGTAGAAGTAGGCGCCATGCGCGTTCCAGGCGTAATCAGCCGGCGGCCGGATGAATTCGACGCCATCCGCCTTCAATTGCTCATAGGTCTTGTCGAGCTCGGCGATGCTGCCCAGCCTGACCGCGATCAGCACGGCCGATGCCGAGCCAGGCTTCACCCGGACGTCGGCGTGGTGCTGGATATGATCGCGCTCCCAGAGTGCCAGCGTCAGGCCGGCGCCGGTGAAATCGGCGAAACCCGGGGCGCGATGCTTCAGTTCAAAACCCAGCTTTTCCGTGTAGAAGCGGATCGATTTCTCGATGTCGGTGACGAGGATGCAGACGTCCTGGATCGGATGTGCCTGGGCGAATTTCATCGTGTTTCTTCCCTGTTCATTGGTCTCTGAGTTCGGCAAAACCGGCCGCCGCCTTGGCGCCGCCGCGCAGCTTGCCGGAAAGCCAGACGCCGAAAATGGTGGCGAGATAAGGTAGCGCCTGCAGAAGGTCATGCGGGACCTTGTCGCCGAAGCTCAGCTGGGCGCGGATGCCGATGGCGCCGACCACGGCGAAGAACAATGCCGCGAAGGTCGAGCCGATCGGATGCGCCGCGCCGAAGATGACGGCCGCAAAGGCCATGAAGCCGCGGCCCGAGGTCATGCCCTGGGCGAAGAATTGCAGGCTGCCGGCCGCCAGCTCCGCTCCGCCGATGGCACAGAGGACACCGCCGATGGAAAGCGCCACCAGCCGCATGCGCGACGGGTTGGCGCCGACCGAGCGCGCCGCGAAGGGATGTTCGCCGCAGGCGGCGAGCTGCAGGCCGAAGCGCGTGCGCCGAAGCAGCAGCCAGAGGCCGAAGACGACGAAAGGCATGGCGAGCACGAAAATCGACAGCACGCCATAATCGCCAAAAGCCGGGCCGAGCCTTGGAACGCCGAAGGGCGCAGAGACGGTTGCCTGGCTGCCGAAAATCGATTCCACCGCCAGCGCCGTGCCGCCGATGCCCAGTCCCGTCAGGCCGAGGCCCGCGATGATCGGATTGGCCTTCAGCCTGTCGATGACGAACCAGAGCAGCGCGGAGGCCAGAATGCACAGCACAATGGCGATCAGCATGGCCAGCCAGAAGGAATTGGTCAGCATGATCCCGAGGATGGTGGCACAGGAGCCGATGATCATGATGCCTTCGAGGCCGAGATTCCAGACACCGGCCCGCTGGGCGATCATGCCGGCGAGCGTGACATAGACGAGGGGCGTGCCGGAGCGGAGGATGGCGATGATGACATCGTTCATGACGGACGCCTTCCGATATTGAAGAGCTTGTCGAGGAAACCGGCGCGGGCGGTGATGAACAGCGCAATGGCCGCATTGATGATGTCGATCGCCGCCGCCGGCAAGCCGGCCATGATCGGCAGGTAAAGCGCGGCGGAGGCGAGCCCCCCGAAGAACAGCGATACCACCGCCGTGCCGACGATCGACAGGTTGGCGACCAGCGCGATCAGGATGGCGGTAAAGCCATGTGTCGGCAGGAAGCCGGAGGCGATGCGGCCGTTCGGCCCCATCAGTTCGACTGTGCCGGCCAACCCGGCGAGCGCGCCGGAGATCAGGAACGAGGCCAGCCCCAGCTGCCAGAGTTTCGCCCCCTGCCACTGCACCATGGTGCCGTTGCGGCCGGCCAGGCTCGCCAGCACGCCGAAGGCGGTGCGATTGACGAGCAGCCACATAACCACGCCGACGACCACGGCGATGGCGATGATGGTCGGCGAGACGCCGAGCGAATTGGAAATGCGGTAGGCCGCGTCGAGCGGCCGACTGGACGCCTGCTGGCCGGAGCCAGACGGATCCTTGAGCGGTCCCGAAGTGACGTAGATCAGCAGCAATCCGGCGAGGAAATTGCCCATCAGCGTGGTGATCACCTCGTCGGTGCCGGAGCGCAGCCGCAGCAGCCCGGGCCACAGCGCCCAGACTGCGCCGCCGGCCATGCCTGCAATGAAGCAGATCGGAATGACCAGCGCTGCCGGCCCGCCCTTCAGCCATTCGGCGGCGAAGGCGGCGCAGATGGCGCCGACATAGAACTGGCCTTGTGCACCGATATTGAAAAAACCGGCGCGGAACGAGATCGAGACACCGGCGGCGGTGATGAACAGCGGCAGCGCCCATCTGAGGCTCTGCTGCACGGCACCCGGATGCAGGAAGGCGCCATCGGCGACAGAGGTGAGCATCAGCCAGGCATTGTAGCCGGCGAACTGGAAGACCACGGCGCAGAGCACCAGGGCGAAGACGACGAAGACCAGGCTGCGCAGGACGGTGAGGATACGATCTCTCATCAATGGGCTCCCATGCCTGCCGGAACCGATGTCGTTGGGCCAGCGCCACTCGCATGCCCTGCGCCGGTCATGGCGGCGCCGACCGCCTGGATGTCGTAAGGCGCGGAGAATTCTCCGGCAGTCCTGCCGGACAGCATGACGACGACACGATCGGAAATGTCGAACAGCTCGTCGAGATCCGAGGAGATCAACAGGATCGCGGCACCCCGGTCACGCGCGGCGCGGAGCGATTGCCAGACGAAAGCTGTGGCGCCGATATCCAGTCCGCGCGTCGGCTGGGCGGCGATGATCACCTTGGCGTCAGGGTCGATCTCGCGCGCGAGGATGACTTTCTGGGCATTGCCGCCCGACAGCGACCCCGCTTTCTGCAGCGGCGAATGGTAACGCACGTCCCAGTTCTTCAGCGCCTTGTCGCAGAGCCTGTGGATGGCGGACGGGTTGACGAGGCGAAGCAGCGGTCCTTGCAGCAGCTCGCGGGCGCTCCAGTTCTCCCAGAGCGAACTGGTCAGGCTCAGCCCTTCGACATTGCGCTCGAACGGAATGATCCGGAGCCCCAGGCCGCGACGGACGGTCAGCGGTTCGCCGCCGATGTCCCTTCCGGCAAGTGCGATGCTGCCCGCCGAGAGGTCGGCGAGGTTGGCGATGGCGCGCACCAGCGTCTTCTGGCCATTGCCCTCGACCCCGGCAATGCCGAGGATTTCACCGGGCCGAAGCGTCAGGTCGATGCCGTCGAGGCTGGTGCCTTCGCTGTCGGGCCTGGTCGAAACGCCCGACAGGGCCAGCACCGGAGCCGAGGCCGTCGAGCTGTGTGCCTTGGGCGTCTCGTGCGTTACAGCCGCCGCGCCGGTCAGCGCCTGCCGATCTTCCGCCGCCAAGCTGCGTGCGGCATCGCCGACGATCAGATTTGCCAGGCGTTCGGCGGTGATGTCGGCGCAGGCGAGCGGACCGTCAACCAGCTTGCCACCGCGCAGCACCGTCACCGTATCGGCAATGCCGAGCACTTCACGAATCTTGTGCAGGATGAGGATGACGGTCACGCCGCGCTGCTTCAGCCGGCGGACACGGGCGAACAACATTTCGATGCCTGAGGGCGACAGGACCGCGGTGGGCTCATCGAGGATCAGCACCTTGGCATCGGTGACCAGTGCCCGGGCGATCTCGATGCCCTGCTGGGTTTCGATCGGCAGGTCGCGAATGCGCTTCGACAGGTCGACATGCACGTCAAGACTTTCGAGGTGAGGCCGCCAGCGCTTGATCAGTCCATTGCGCGTAAAAAGCCCGCCTTTGCCGGTGGCACCGAATTCCATCGCCTCGGCCACCGTGAACGACGGCGGCAGGGCAAAACTCTGATGGACGAGTTCGACGCCGGCGGAACGGCTTTCGCCAACGTCGCCGGTGCGGATCTCGCGGCCGCCGATCTCGACTGCACCCTCTGCCGGCCGCACCAGACCGGACGCGACGCGGGCAAAGGTGGTCTTGCCGGCACCGTTCTGGCCGACGACGGCATGGATAAGCCCCGGCTCGAAGGCGACGGACACATCTGAAAGCGCCACCACTTCGCCATAGCGGACAGTGACGTTCCGGCAGGTGAGCGCGGACGCAAGAGAATTGGACATGGTCTATCCCGATACGAGATCAAGAGGTTCGCGACCCCAACAGGGCTAGTGTGACGGGGTCGCGAACCAGCGGCAATCCCTTTCGAGGAGGGATTGTCAGCCCAAAAATGCAGGCATCAGAGCGTGGTGTTGAACGGCACCTTGATCGAACCGTCGAGAATGCCCTTCTTGGCCTTCTCGATATC
Organism: Rhizobium sp. P2_G9; assembly: GCF_056403475.1. Classification (NCBI taxonomy): domain Bacteria; kingdom Pseudomonadati; phylum Pseudomonadota; class Alphaproteobacteria; order Hyphomicrobiales; family Rhizobiaceae; genus Rhizobium; species Rhizobium sp. P2_G9. Next base: position 76,446 of record NZ_JBFUFK010000027.1, read on the forward strand.
CGCCCAGACTTCCTTTTCCTTGGCACTCAGATCTGCCGGCCCCTGTTCGGCAAAGACCGGCGAAGCGATGAAATCGATGACGCCGGTGCCGAGGCCGGTCGGCTGATGGCCGCCCTTCCAATCCGCCGCGAGCGCCTTGGTCACTTCGTTATAGAGTGACTGGCCGAAATCGAGCTGCACCAGCGCGATCACCGTCTTCGGGCCGAGTTTATATTGGGCGGGCGAGATGGCCGAGACCATCCGGCCTTCCTTCTCGTTGGCCGCGGCAATGATGCCGCCGTCGGTGGCCGCCGAGTCGGTCTGGATATAGTCGATGCCGTCATTGTACATCTGGGTGGCGATTTCCTGGCCCTTGGCCGGGTCCTGGAACGAGCCGGCAAAGGCGGAAGTCACCGTCGCCTTCGGATTGACCGACTGCGCGCCGGCCTTGAGCGCATTGAAGTCGGCATTCAGCGGCGGGATGGAGATGCCGCCGATATAGCCGATCTTGCCCGATTTGGAGACCTTGGCGGCAAACATGCCCGACAGGTAGCAGCCGAGATAGTAATCATAGGACACGGTGACGACATTCGGGATGGTCGGATTGAAGGGGTCGCCGAACAGCTGGATCCACTTGGTGTTCGGATAGGACGGCGCCAGCGCCTTGATCGGCTCGGCGACTTCGTTGAAGGTCGAGACGATGACCGCAGCGCCGGCATCGGCGAGCGTCCGGAACACGGTCTCATAGGTCGCTGGGTCCTGTGCATAGACTGCGCGGTACTGGAAACCCTTCTCGCCGGCGAGCTTCTTCAATTTCTCGATCATCGAGTCGACAGGGCCGTTGTCGCCGGCGGCCTGAGTGTGGACGAGCGCCACCAGTCCGCCATCGGCGCGGGCGAGTTCGGGCAGCAGGCTGCCGGCGAGGCCGAGCGCCGCTGCACCGGCGCTGACCTGCAGGAAGCTGCGGCGGTCTATCGATGTGGTCATGAAAGTCCCAGTCTTGTTGTCAGTCATGGTCATGTTCCCTTGTTGATATTGCCTGACTTGATTTCGGTTGTTCGGCCGGTGGTGCCGGCCAGTTTACTCTCCGGGTTGGGTCGTGACGGCGGGAGAGGAAGGCGCCGGATTCATGATCATCACCTCCTGTTTCTGGATCGCATCGAGCGACCAGACTTCGGCGATGAATTTCTGCCAGTCGGGATCGGCATACATGGCCTGCCGCCGCCGCTCGCGATCGGCAAGGCTGTCATAGGCCCACATCAGCACGGTCGTATGCAGCGTGCCGAGCTCGGAGACATAAAGGCCGACATAGGTGTTGAGGTGCCTTTTCTGCACCGGCAAACCCTCGGCTTCGTATTTCTTCATCCATTTGTCGACCGTGCCTGGCTTGAACGTATACATGCGGTGTTCGAGGATCATCGGTCCGCTCCTGTGCTCGCGAGAATGAATTCGGCGCATTTCTCACCGATCATGATCGAGGGGGCGTTGGTATTGCCGCTTGAAATGATCGGCATGATCGAGGCATCGGCGACGCGCAGGCCACCTATGCCGTGCACCCTGAGCCTGGTGTCAACCACGGCCAACGGATCATTGCCCATCTTGGCGGTGCCGACGGGATGGAAGGTGGTCATGGCGGTGGCACGCAGCCATTTGGTCAGGTCGGCATCGCTTTCAGCCTCCGGGCCGGGCGCGAGCTCGCGGCCGCGATATTTGTCGAATGCCTTTTGGTTGATGACGTTACGGGTCAGCCGGATGCCGTCGATCATGGTGCGGATATCGAAATCGGCCTGGAGATAATTGGCCTGGATTTTCGGCGTATCGGCTGGATTCGCCGACCTCAGCACTATCTCGCCACGGCTTTGCGGATTGACTGGGCCGACGCGCAGGGTAAACCCATGATCGGCTTCGACCGGCCGCTTGCTGAACGGATTGGGGAAATGCAGGTTGGCGGTCTTTTCCAGCGCCGGCATGAAATGCAGCTGGATATCAGGCGCGACCAACGCCTCGTTGGAACGGATGAAGGCGCCGGCCTCGTAAGGGAAAGTGGTGGTGATGCCCTCGCCGAACAGCATGCCCTGCGCCACGGCCGGGATCAGCCTGTCGGCGCGCAGATCGCCGAACAGCGTGATCGGCTCGCGACACTCCCAGCTCATGACGCAATCGACATGGTCCTGCAGGTTCTTGCCGACGCCGGCAAGATCGTGCAGCGGCGCAACACCGACCTTCCTGAGTTCATCCGCCGGGCCGATGCCGGAAAGCAGCAGCGCCTTGGGCGTATTGACGACGCCTGCAGAGAGGATGATCTCGCGGTCGGCATAGGCAGCAGCCCTGGCGCCGTCCTTGTGGTATTCGATACCGACCGCACGGCCTTTCTCGATAATCACGTGGCTGGTCTCAGCCTCGGTCAGCACCGTCAGGTTTGGCCGGCCTAATACCGGGCGTAGAAAGGCCCAGGAGGTCGACCAGCGTTTGCCCTTCCTGATCGTGAAATCATAACGACCAAAGCCTTCCTGGCTGGCGCCGTTGAAATCATCATTGAGTGGATAGCCGGCTTCTCGCCCCGCCTCGCAGAAGATGTCCATCAGCAGATTGGAGCCACGGGCGCGGCAGACCGTGAGTTCTCCATCCGGGCTATGAAATTCGCCGTTGCGCTGGACATGCGCCTCGGAGCGTCGGAAGGCCGGCAGCACTTCATCGTAGGACCAGCCGGGCAGGCCCATCTGCGACCAGCGGTCATAGTCGTGGCGGTTGCCGCGCACATAGATCATGCCGTTGATCGTCGATGTGCCGCCCAGCACTTTGCCGCGCGGCCAATAGAGCGAACGGCCGTTGAGATAGGGTTCCGGCTCGGTGTGGTAGTGCCAGTTGTAGATGCCGGAATGGAAAAGCTTGCCCATCAGCATCGGTAGGCGGAAGAGCGGATTGCGATCCTTGCCGCCGGCTTCCAGCAGCAGCACTCTGTTCGCCGGATCCTTTGACAGCCGATTGGCCAACACGCAACCGGCGGAGCCGGCGCCGACGATGATGAAATCGTAGTGGTTTGCCGCAGCCATGGCCGTCACCATGCGATGGGTTTTGCACCCATCGTCTCCAGATAGCTGTTGCAGAGAATGAACGGGTTCGGGCGGGTCAGAACCGCCTCGGCAAAAGCTGGATGCTCGCGCAGCAGACAGCCGATCTGTCCGGAAAGCCCTTCCGAGAGATCGAAGTGCCGGAGAATATCCTGTGCCGCCTTGCCGAAGCCGATGAAGACCACCGGTTCGCCGCGAGCCATCAGCGTCTGGACCACCCTGAACATCAATGGCCGCCAGAACGCCAGATGACCGCGTGACTGGTGCGGATCGATATCGACCTTGAAGCGCGACAGAGTGAGCGATGCGTTGAGCAGCAATGCGCCTTGGCGCACCCAGCGGTCGGCAATGGCGTCGGTCTCCTCGAAACCGGATGCCGGATCGGTGAGATAGGCGCGGGTCGCCGGCCAGTCGTCGAAGCTGCGGGCGTAATCGTCGACGCCCGTGCGGGCCGCGACGATCAGCTGCATAAAGGCGCGTACGCTCTTGGAAAACATCTTGTCGAGCTCATGCCAGCCGGCGAGATTGCCGGCCTCGAAGGCCCGGCCGGTGGCAAAGCCCGGTTCCGGATAGGGGTCCTGGCCAAGGATCACGCAGCGCACATCATCCGGCCTGATGCCATCGAAAGCCCGTAGTGCATGGGCTCCCGTCGGCTGGCCGGGAAAATGCCGGCCACGCCGCACCGGAAAGATCGGCTCCCAGGCCTCGAATTGAAGATCGGCGTCGATGCGGTCGAAGTGGTCGCCGATGGGACCGAGTGCCGTACGCCAGGCCGCCGGCAGATCGGCTTCCCAACCGCCCAGCGTCTCCGCCATCGCTTCCCTCAACCGCATCGGCATCATGCCGTCCCCACTTTGTCGTTGAAAGAAAACTAGACAAAAGCTGACCAAAGTGTCAACTTCCTAAAATCAAAAAAGTGACCATTTGGTCAAATTTTTTCGACCAGATCGTCAGGTTTACTGATGGGTCAGCAAGGCTTGCATTCCCGGCGAAAAGGCGACACATGGATTTCACCCGCGTGCGGCCTGCAAGAGACCGGGAGCAAAGGGAGGGACGGGGATAGGCATGGCAAAAACGGCGAGAGACCCGGAAGAGCGGATTCGCGAGCGAAACAGACGTATCATCCTCAAGGCCGGGATCGAGGTTTTCTCACGCAAGGGTTTCGATGGCACGCGCATTGCCGAGATCGCCGAGAAATCCGGCCTGCCGAAGGCCAATGTCTATTACTATTTCTCGTCCAAGGAAGAGATCTATACCGCCATCATCGCCCATCTGATCAAGAGCTGGGACGAGGCACTGAAGCCGATCACGGCAGACAGCGAGCCGGCCGAGGCGTTCCGGAACTATGTCTATGCCAAGCTCGAATACACGCGGAGGAACGCCGCCGAGTCGCGCCTGTTCGCCAGCGAAATCATCCACGGCGCGCGCTTCCTCAAGAAGAAGGACCGCGAGCACATGCGGCTGATCACCGACGAGCGCGTCGAGGTGGTCGATGGCTGGATCGCGGCCGGCAAGATGGTACCGGTCGATCCGCGCCACCTGTTCATCACGCTCTGGGCCGCGACACAGTTTTATGCCGATTTCGAGCCACTGGCGAGCGACGCATTGCATGGAAATCGGTTGCGGGCCGCAGACTACGAGAAGGCGGCCGAGACGATCACGTCGACCATCCTCAACGGCATCCTGGCGAGACCGGAGAAGAGTATCTCGTAAAGTCGCACCTATCTGCTCATTCCGCCATTGGCAGAAAAGACCGACGAATAGCCGCCTCAGCCCGGCTCCATTGCCCGGCATTCAGCCAATGCGTCGACGATCCGGATGGCGTCGTCGCCAAGCGGCCGATCCTCTTCCAGCCTCTCTGCAAGACGACGAACGAAACCATAGGTCTCCGACGTGATCCTGCCGCAGCGATGCCCGGGCCTGAGATCAACACCCTGCGCGGCAGCCAGCATTTCACAGGCGATCAACTGCCGCCAGAAGCCCAGCATGTCGGCACATTTCTCGACCACGAGCGCCGATTGCGTCGCATGATCCTCCACGCCTTCCGAAACCGAGAGAAAATCGAGCATGACCGGATTGGCCTTGTGTCGCACCCGGGCTAGCAGCGCGGTCACCGTCTTCTGCATCGGCACGAAGCCAGCGGACGGACCCCCGACCGGTGAGAGATAACGCGGCAGGCCATTGCGGCCTGAACCGGTCAGCTGGATGAAGCGGGCCGCACAGGCCGCTGCCGTCTGGGCAATCGCCAGGCTCAGGGCCTCGAAGGCCAGCGACAGCGACGGTGTGTGGAAATTCCCCGTCGACAGCACCCGCTCTTCCTCGATGATCACCAGCGGATTATCTGCGGCGGAATTGAGCTCAATCTCGATGGCGGCGCGGGCGTTTTGCAATGCTGCGGCCAGTGCCCCATGGATCGGCGCGACGCAACGCAGGCTGAGCGGGTCCTGGATGGCCACTTTGGCCTCGAACAATGAGGAGCCGTGGAGCTGCCGCAAGATCGCCGCAGCCTCATCTTCCTGTCCTGCGGCGGCGCGCGCCTGCTGGATCGCCGGCGTGAGGATCAAGGGGTTGCCGCCCAGTGCCTCGAAGGTCAACGCTGCGGCCTTTCGCTGGGCGTCGAGCAAGGCAAGCGCATCCTGAACGACGAGCGCGCCCTGCCCCGCCGAAATGGCCGAGGCGTTCAACAAGGAAATGCCGTCCTTCGGCTGTAGGACGACCGGCGTGAGCCCGGCGCGCCTCAGCGCCTCGCCGGCATCGAGGATTTCGCCCCGATAGTCCGCCCTGCCCTCGCCGATCAGGCAGCGAGCCATGGCTGACAGCATCACCAGATCACCCGCACCGATCGAGCCAATCGACGGCAGAAGCGGATGCACGCCGGCATTGAGCAGGGCGAGCAGGGCCGAAAACACCGGCGGCGAAATGCCGGAGCCGCCGACGGAAAGCATAGCCAGCCGCGCGGCCAGGACCGCACGTGTGGCATCACGCGGCAGTGGCTCGCCGACGGCGACACCCCGTCCGCGCACCAACTGCCGTTGAAAGGCCTGATGATCGCCCTCGACGGCCGTCTTGAGATTGGCACCCAGGCCGGTATTCATGCCGTAGATCTGCTGGCCGGACGTAGCGGCAGCCTCAAGAATTTTCCGGGCTTTGGACAACCGTTCGAAAACATTCGGATCGGCTTCGACCAACACGTCATCCCGGGCAATCGCCGCGATGTCGGCGATGGTGATGCCCTTCCCGGTGAGTGTTACCGACTTCATGCGAAACGCAGCCTCTGGCCAAGCCCCGACGCCTTTGCCTTTTCGAGCAAGGCATAGCCGAGTGCGATATCACTCAGCGACAGCCCGCGATGCCACAGCAGGATGGTTTCCTCGTCGCTCTGACGTCCGGGCTTCAGGCCTGCGACCACCTGCCCGAGTTCGGCATGCAATGTTTGTTCGGACAGCTTGCCGGCTTCGACATGGGCGCGCAGCGAACCGAACTTGCCGCCCTTGCACTGGCCCCAATCGTCAACCACCATCTTGCTCATGATGTCGGTCAGCGACAGTTCCACCGCGCTCATCGTGCCGTAAGGGACGACGAAGGCGCCGGGCTTGATCCATTCGGTCTTCATCATCGGCGTCGGCTCAGACAGGCGCGAGGCCTCGACGACGATATCGGTGCCTTCAATGCAATCGCGCCAGTTGTCCGTCACTGTGATTTTCTTGCCGAGATCGGCTGCGAGCTTGGCGCCGAAGGCATCGCGGCTTTCCGGCCGGCGTGAATGGACGCGGATCTCGTCGAAATCGAAGAGATGGTCGAGCAGCCGGACGTTCCAATAGGCCGTGCCGCGCGCGCCGATATGGCCCAGCACTTTGGAATCCTTGCGCGCTAGATATTTTGCACCGATGGCGGTTACGGCACCTGTCCGCATGTCGGTGATCACGGTGGCATCGAGAATGGCCCGAGGTACGCCGGTGCGCGGATCGAAGAGATTGAGCACGCCGAATTCCGAGGGGTAGTCGAGCTTGTAATTGTCGACGAAGTCGCCGACGATTTTCACGCCCGCAAGGTTGAGCGGCGCCACATAGCCGCGCAGCACGTTGAAATGGCCGTGGAATTCCGGATTGGGCTCCAGATGGACGCGCGGCTCGATGACCGTTTCGCCCTTGCCCTGCGCACCGAGCGACGTCTCGATCGCCGCAAGGATCTCGTCATTGGAGACATCGAGCGCTTCGATGTCGAAAGCATTGAGATAGTCGATATAGATCGGGTTCATGCCAGTCTCGCAATTTCTGTCTGTTTCTATCGCCGTTTCGGCGCGCCGGCGCCAAGATTTTCGCGCAATGTCTTGCCTTCGTAGTCTTCGCGGAACAGGCCACGGCGCTGCAATTCCGGGATGACCATGGTGACGAAGTCTTCGAGCCCAGACGGGAAGAGTGGCGCCATGACGTTGAAACCGTCCGCAGCACCAACCGAAAACCGTTCTTCCATGGCATCGGCAATCTGCGACGGCGTGCCGATCACCTGCCAATGGCCGCGGGCGCCGGCAAAACTGCGCGCCAGATCGCGGATCGACAGGTTTTCGCGCCGGCCGAGGTCAACAATGAGTTTCTGCCTGCTTTGCATCGCCTGCGTCTCGGGAATGTCGGGCAGCGGTCCGTCGATCGGATAGGACGAGAGGTCGCCGATGCTGAGATAGCTGGCAAGCAGGGCCACGCCGACAGCATCGGGGATGAGCTCCTGCAATGCCCGGTACTTGGCCCTGGCGTCCGCTTCCGTCTCCGCTACGATCGGCGAAATCCCCGGCATGATGCGGATTTCGTCGGGCGCGCGGCCATACTTGGCCATGCGCGCCTTCACGTCCGCATAATAAGCCTGCGCCTCGGCAATGGTCTGGGAGGCGGCGAAGACGACGTCTGCCGTGCGGGCCGCCAGTTCCTTGCCGACATCGGAGGCGCCGGCCTGCACCATGATCGGCCGGCCCTGGGGCGAACGCGGGCTTTCAAGAATACCGTCGACCTGGAAATGCTTGCCATGGTGATGGACGGGATGGATTTTTGCTTCATCGGCGAACGTCTCGCTGAGGAGATAGGCGTCATCATCAACACCATCCCAGAGCGCCAATGCCGCATCGGCAAATTCTTCGGCCCGTTCATAGCGCTCGGAATGCGGCCGGAGGCCGGAACTGGCGAAATTTTCCGCTTCGAGTTCGCTGGCCGAGGTCACGAGATTCCAGCCGGCGCGGCCGCCGCTCAACCGGTCGAGCGAGGCGAAGGCGCGGGCCAGACCATATGGCTCGTTATAGGTCGTCGATGCCGTGGCGACCAAGCCGATGTGCGATGTGTTGACGGCGAGCGCCGCTAGCAGGCTGAGCGGTTCGAACATGGTCGATCGTGCTGCCTGGCTTGCCATTTCGGGATTGCGCTCGCGGATCGCGGCGGCGTCCTCGATGAAGATCATGTCGAACTTGCCACGTTCGGCGATGCGGGTGAGCGCGATGAAATGGGCGATATCGCTGCCAGCCGGCGCATAGGCATCCGGATGACGCCAAGCGGAAATGTGATGCCCGCCCGCCATCAGGAAGGCGCCCAGCCTCATCTTGCGGTCGCTCACGATGCAGGCTCCGTCATGACTGCGGGATGGAGTGGATAGGGCAGACCGAGGCGCTCGCGCAAAGTCGCGCCAGCCGCTGTTTTCGCCATGAACCCTCGGCGACGCAGTTCCGGCACCACCGCCTCGACGAAACCGGCGAAGGCCGCTGACGTCTGAGGCATGAGCACGAAGCCATGAACCTTGTTCTGCTCAAAGTCCTGCTGGAGCCGGTCAGCGATCTCGGTCTGCGTACCGGTGAAATCCGAAACGGTGCGGAAAATTTGTGGTGTGTTCTGAAACGCAGGGATTTCCGCGCCGGCATCCACGAAAATGACTTCGGCCATGTCCGCAACCGCGGATCCGGCACTTGCTGCAAGAACCGGCTGGCCCTGCGGCGAGCGGTTGACATTCAGCGGACCGCGAACCGAGAAATGTATGCCTATGTGGTTCTGCACATGCATTTTCCGCGGCACGAAGAAGCGGCCATCGGCCTTGTCATAGATGAAGGCATCATCTTCCCAGCTGTCCCAGAGCGCACGCACCACGTCGACATATTCGCGGTTGCGCGCTTCATCGCTGCTGGCAACGACTGTCCACCCCGTTCGCCCCTTGCTGATCGCGTCGAGCGAGGCAAGGCGACGGGCGAGATTATAGGGCTCGTGCTGATATGTCGCGGCCGTGGCGAGAAAGCCGATCGTCTTTGCTCTCGTCGAGAGGGCCGACACCAGCGTCGTGGGCTCGAAGGGCGTCGCCAGCGGCGAGAGCGTGTCGGTCGGTCGCTGTGCGTTCCGATCGGCCAGCCAGACGAAATCGAAGCCTGCCCGCTCCGCTTCCAGCACCTGTGCCAGCAGGCCATCGAAACCGAGCGCTTCACGACCCGCCTGTGACCAGGCTGCTGGATCATGACCGAATGGCGTCAGCGAAAGTCCAAGATGCATCATCGCAAATCCTCGCTGCGCTATTTCAGGGAGATGGCAGCGGGTGTCAACCGGCGCACGAGATCGTGATCCGGTCGCAAAGGCGATGATCAGATTCGCCTGTCGAACACCGACGGCGGCGCCTTGAGGCGATAGAGCGTTGTCGGACGGCGGGCCAGCGTGGTCTGGCGTTTTTCGCCGACGACCTCCTCGAGGAGGTCGAGATCATTCATTTTGCGGCGGAACGCACTCTGGTCGAGCTTCTCGCCAAGCACCGTCTCGTAAGTGGCCTGCAGTTCTGACATCGTGAAGACGTCCGGCAGCAGCCGGGCGACCATGGTGGAATAGGCGCCCTTGCCCCGCAGCCTTTCGCATGCCGCAGCCACGATCATCCCATGATCGAACGGCAGGTCGCCGGGCGCCAAGGCCGGGCGCAATGCCAAAGTCTTGTCGGCACCTGACATCAGCAGATGATGCGGCACCAGCGCGAAATAGGCGATCGAAACGGACCAGCCGCGGGGATCGCGATCCACAGCTGCAAAGGTCCGGAGCTGCTCGAAATACAGGCCCTCGAGCCCGGTCTTGGCCTTGAGGATGCGCCTGACAGCGGCCTCGGCATCGATATCTACGTCAGTGTGGACATAGCCGCCAACGACCGCCAAGCGGCCGCGGAAAGGATCGGCCACACGCTCCAGCAGGGCGACATTCAACTGGCCCTCGAAGATTGTCATCAGCACGATATCGACGGTGACGATCGGTCGCTCGAATTCGACTTGCATGTCTCACCCCTGGATTTGCTTTTGCATAGCACGGAAAAAAATTCGAACAACTTGCAAGTAGCAACTTGCAAAATGCATTTTGCAAGTTTATATTGATCTCATCAGACGAGGACAGCGGTCCACCGCCGAAGTCCTCACAAACGCACCAGACATGAAGGAGAAAACCATGGGAATGGGACGTTTCAACACCAGTGATTGGACCAGTTACAACCGCGAGCATGTCGACGGCCGCAGCCGTGCCGAGGTTTTTGGCGCGACCGGCATGGATCCGCGCTACGATCCGGCCTTGTTTGCCATGCGCGAGAGCCGCGACAGCGACCTCAACCCGAAATCGACGCCGATCATCCTCGCCTCTGATGTCACGGGATCGATGGGCATGATCGCCCATGAACTGATGCGCAGCGGCCTGATCACGCTGACCTCGGAAATCTACGAGCGCAAGCCGGTGCCGGACCCGCACATCATGGTGGCCGCCGTCGGCGACGCCAATACCGACCGGGCGCCGCTCCAGGCCACCCAGTTCGAGGCAGACATCTCGCTCGCCAACCAGATTCGCGGTCTCTGGCTCGAAGGCGGCGGCGGCGGCAATCACGGCGAAAGCTACAGCGCGGCCCACCTGCTGGCGGCGCTGAAGACCTCGACCGATAGTTTCGAGCGGCGCGGGCGCAAGGGCTATCTGTTCACCATCGGCGACGAGCCGATCCATAACGGCCTGTCGCGGCAGCAGATTGCGCGGATATTTGGTATCGAGGCGCCGCGCGGGCTCAATGCCGAAAAATGCCTGCAGGCAGCGCAGCGGACCTACGAGGTGTTCCACATCGTCATCCGCGAAGGCTACGCGGCCACCGGCATGGATACGGTCCTGCGCAGCTGGAAGCCGCTGCTGCCGGAACGCACGCTGATCCTCGATGATTATACCCGCATCGCCGAACTCGTGGTCTCGACCCTCGAAATCAACGAGGGACGTGATCCGGATGACGTCGCCGCCAGCTGGGGCGGCCCCGCCGCTGCCGTCGTCGCCAAAGCCGTTGCCGGCATGCGCCCCAAGGGCATTGCCCGCTTCTTCCGCTGAACTGGACCATGTGCCGGAGCCCAATGCTCCGGCCTCTAGGGAGATCATCATGACTTCGATCCGTGCAAAAGCCGTCATCGGCGCCGGCTATGGTGATGAAGGCAAGGGCCTGATCACCGATTTGCTTGCAGCGACCACATCAGACAGCGTCGTCGTGCGCAGCAATGGCGGCGCACAGGCCGGCCACACCGTCGTCGCGCCCGATGGCAGGCGCCATGTCTTCCATCATGTCGGATCAGGGACGCTGGCCGGCGCGCCGACCCATCTCAGCGCTCATTTCGTCGCCCATCCAATGATGCTGGCGGCGGAATGGGAGGCTCTGCTAGTGCTCGGCGCCCAGCCTGCCGTCAGCAGCGATCCGCGCGTGCCGATCACCACGCCGTTCGACATGATGATCAACCAGGCGGTGGAACTGGCGCGCGGCGGCGGCAAGCATGGCAGTTGCGGACTGGGATTCGGCGAGACGATCGAGCGCAACCTCCGTCCGGATTTTTCGCTTACCACACAGGATCTGTTCCGGCCTGGCCTGGCGGCACGACTGCATCGCATCTGGTCGGACTGGGTGCCGCAGCGGCTCGCACGGCTCGGCATCGGCAGTTTGCCGGCGAGCATCGTCCACGCGCTTGAAATCGACGCGGTCATCGCTCGCTTCATCGGGGATTGCCAAGCCTATCTGGACCACGTGACGCTCTGGCCCGACAGGCGGATTGCGGAGAAAGGCCAGGTCATTTTCGAGGCGGCGCAAGGGCTGATGCTCGATCAGGATTTCGGCGCATTTCCGCATGTCACGCGATCCAATACCGGGCTCGCCAACATGCTTGCCATCGCCGGTGAAGCCGAGATCCACGCGATCGATGCGATCTATGCCACCCGCTGCTATGCTACACGGCACGGAGCCGGCCCGCTCGCCCATGAAACCGAGAGCCTCGATGGCATCGCCGTGGAAGACCTGACCAATGCGCCGAATGCCTGGCAGGGCACGCTACGGCTTGCACCGCTGGATACGGCAATTCTGCGCGGCGCTATCGCTTACGACCTCAGCCGGGCGGCTCGGGTTGCGACGGCAATCAACGCCGGTATCGCCGTCACCTGTCTCGATCAGGCCAAGTCGTCCTTCACCGTGCGCGAGGGTACAACCATGCTCAGCCTGACCCCTGAAGAAGCCGGTTCGCGCATCGCCCGGCAAACAGGCCTGCCGCTGTTCGGCGAGAGCTGGAGCGCCCATCGCACCGGCTTCAGGCTCTGCACGGCCCAAAGCCTGGCAGCTTAGGAGCTGATGCAGGAAGTCTGATCTGCTGGAAAATATGGCGGCGCGAATCTCGGCACGCCCTACATCACCCAGGCTGCGCTCCGGCGTCCGCCGGATCGTTTCCGGTCCTGCGTCCAATGAAAGGCCCCGTTGTCGCCCCTGGATCAAAATCCGCTCCTACCCCCCACTGCCTTAAACCGCTGTTCACCCTGCGCTTTCGATTTCACTACACGGGGCGGGAACCAAAGTTGGTCTCGTCCGTTTTAGGCTGCGGGTAGATGTGCGCTGTCGCCGTTTAGCCCGCCTTGTCGAGGGAACGACGGGGCCGCCGGGTGGAATCGAGGGGGAATTCAATGGATGCCAATACGCAACTGCCCGAGGAACAGATTCCGTCATCCCGCAAAAAAGCCACGCTGAAGGACAAGGACCTGGATCTCGCAGCGCTTCTCGGCGCCCTGCAGGCGATGCGGCGTGGCGATTTCACCGTTCGGCTGCCCGGCGACCAGACGGGAATAGCCGGCAAGATTGCCGACTGTTTCAACGACATCGTCGAAGAAAATGAGCGCATTGCCGACCAGCTCGACTATGTCGGACGGATGGCCGGCCGCGAAGGCAAGATCAATACCCGCGTCCGTTTCGGTCTCTCCGGCGGCTCCTGGGCGGAAATGGAGCAGTCCGTCAATACCCTGGTCGCCGACCTTAGCTGGCCGACCACGCAGGTCACCCGCACCATCGCCGCAGTCGCCAAGGGCGACCTGCTGCAGACCGTGCCACTCGATATCGACGGCCGGCCGCTGCAGGGCGAGTTCCTCCGCGCCGCCTCGATCATCAACACCATGATCAAGCAGTTGAGCGTCTTCACCTCGGAAGTCACCCGCGTCGCCCGCGAGGTCGGCACTGACGGCAAATTGGGCGGTCAGGCGCAGGTCAGCGAGGTCACCGGCGTCTGGCGCGACCTCACGGAGAGCGTCAACTCGATGGCGTCCAACCTGACGGCCCAGGTCCGCAACATTGCCGAAGTCACCATCGCGGTCGCCAACGGCGACCTGTCGAAGAAAATCACCGTCGACGTGCGCGGCGAAATCCTGCAGCTCAAGGAAGCCATCAATACCATGGTCGACCAGTTGCGCTCCTTCGCTTCGGAAGTGACGCGCGTGGCACGCGAAGTCGGCACCGAAGGCAAGCTCGGCGGCCAGGCGCTGGTGCCCGGCGTCGCCGGCACCTGGAAGGACCTGACGGACTCGGTCAACGCCATGTGCGGCAACCTGACCGCCCAGGTGCGCAACATCGCCCAGGTCACCACGGCCGTGGCGCGCGGCGACCTGTCGCGCAAGATCACCGTCGACGTGTCAGGCGAAATCCTGGAGCTCAAGGAAACCATCAACACCATGGTGGACCAGCTCAACGGCTTCGCCGGCGAAGTGACGCGTGTCGCCCGCGAAGTCGGTACCGAAGGCCGGCTCGGCGGCCAAGCGCAGGTGCCAGGCGTTGCCGGTACCTGGAAGGATTTGACCGACAACGTCAATTCCATGGCGTCCAACCTCACGGCGCAGGTGCGCAACATCGCCGAAGTCTCGACCGCCATCGCCAATGGCGACCTGTCCAAGAAGATCACGGTGACGGTGTCGGGCGAAATCCTGGAGCTGAAAGAGACCATCAACACCATGGTCGACCAGCTCAACGGCTTCGCCGGCGAAGTCACGCGCGTCGCCCGCGAAGTCGGTACCGAAGGCCGGCTGGGCGGACAGGCGCAAGTGCCGGGCGTGGCCGGCACCTGGAAGGACTTGACCGACAACGTCAATTCCATGGCGTCCAATCTGACCGCCCAGGTGCGCAACATCGCCGAGGTGTCGACCGCCATCGCCAGTGGCGACCTGTCCAAGAAGATCACCGTCGACGTCAAAGGCGAAATTCTGCAACTCAAGCAGACCATCAATACCATGGTCGACCAGCTCAACGCCTTCGCCTCGGAAGTGACGCGCGTTGCCCGCGAAGTCGGCACGGAAGGTCGGCTCGGTGGCCAGGCGAACGTGCGCGGCGTGGCCGGCACCTGGAAGGACCTGACCGACTCGGTCAATTCCATGGCGTCCAACTTGACCGGCCAGGTGCGCAATATCGCCGAAGTGGCGACTGCCGTGGCGCAGGGCGACCTTTCCAAGAAGATCACGGTGACGGTTTCGGGAGAAATACTGGAGCTGAAAGAGACCATCAACACCATGGTCGACCAGCTCAACGGCTTCGCCGGCGAAGTGACGCGCGTTGCCCGGGAAGTCGGCACCGAGGGACGGCTGGGTGGACAGGCAAACGTGCTCGGCGTCGCCGGCACCTGGAAGGACCTGACCGACTCGGTCAATTCCATGGCCGGCAATTTGACCGCTCAGGTGCGCAACATTGCCGAAGTGTCGACGGCCATCGCCAATGGCGACCTGTCGCGCAAGATCACCGTCGACGTGCGTGGCGAAATCCTGCAGCTCAAGGAAACGCTCAACACCATGGTCGACCAGCTGAACCGCTTCGCTTCGGAAGTGACGCGCGTCGCCCGTGAAGTCGGCACCGAAGGCAAGCTCGGCGGTCAGGCGCAGGTGCCAGGCGTGGCCGGCACCTGGAAGGACCTGACCGAAAACGTCAATTCCATGGCCTCCAACCTCACCGGCCAGGTGCGCAACATTGCCGAAGTCACCACCGCCGTGGCGCGCGGCGACCTGTCGCGAAAAATCACCGTCGACGTGAAGGGCGAAATCCTCGAACTGAAGAACACCATCAACACCATGGTGGACCAGCTCAACGCCTTTGCCGGCGAAGTCACGCGCGTGGCCCGCGAAGTCGGCACCGAAGGCAAACTCGGCGGCCAGGCACAGGTGTCCGGTGTCGCCGGGACCTGGAAGGATTTGACCGACTCGGTCAACTCGATGGCCGGCAATCTGACGGCCCAGGTGCGCAACATTGCCGAAGTGGCAACGGCAATCGCCAACGGCGACCTGTCGCGCAAGATTACCGTCGACGTACGCGGCGAAATCCTGCTGCTCAAGGATACGCTCAACACCATGGTCGACCAGTTGCGGTCATTCGCCGGTGAAGTCACGCGCGTCGCCCGCGAAGTCGGCACAGACGGCCGGTTGGGTGGTCAGGCCGTCGTGCCTGGTGTCGCCGGTACCTGGAAGGACCTGACCGACAACGTCAACTTGCTCGCCGCCAACCTGACCACGCAAGTGCGCAACATCGCCGAAGTCACCACCGCCGTGGCGCGCGGCGACCTGTCGCGAAAAATCACCGTCGACGTGAAGGGCGAAATCCTCGAGCTGAAAAACACCATCAACACCATGGTCGACCAGCTCAACGCCTTTGCCGGTGAAGTGACACGCGTCGCCCGCGAAGTCGGTACCGAAGGCAAACTCGGCGGCCAGGCGCAGGTGCCGGGCGTCGCCGGCACCTGGAAGGACCTGACTGACACCGTCAACGTCATGGCCGCCAACCTCACTGAACAGGTGCGCGGCATCGTCAAGGTCGTCACCGCTGTCGCCAACGGCGACCTCAAGCAGAACCTGACCGTCGCCTCCAAGGGCGAGGTCGCCGCACTGGCCGAAACCATCAACAACATGACCAACACGCTTGCCACCTTCGCCGATCAGGTGACCTCGGTGGCACGCGAAGTCGGCGTCGAAGGCCGCCTCGGCGGCCAGGCCAATGTGCCGGGCACTGCCGGCACCTGGAAAGACCTGACCGGCAACGTCAACCTGCTTGCCGCCAACCTGACCACCCAGGTGCGCGCCATCGCCGAAGTGGCGACCGCCGTCACCAAGGGCGACCTGACGCGGTCGATCCAGGTCGAGGCGCGCGGCGAAGTCGCCGAGCTCAAGGACAATATCAACACCATGATCGGCAATCTCCGTCTGACGACGGAGCGTAACACCGAGCAGGATTGGCTGAAGACCAACCTCGCCCGCTTCACCAACATGCTGCAGGGCCAGCGGCATCTCGCCACCGTTGGCCGCATGCTGCTCTCCGAACTCGCCCCGCTCGTCGGCGGCCAGCATGGCGTCATCTATCAGGTCGAGACCGAAGGCGATCAATCCAGTCTCAGATTGCTCTCCGCTTATGCAGCCGATGGCGCGCAGGGCCATCGGGAGCGGCTGCAGATGGGCCAGGGCCTGATCGGCCAATGTGCCCAGGACGGGCGTCGCATCCTGATCACCGAATTGCCCCGCGATGTCGCCTCCGTCAGCTCCGGCGTGTTCAAGGTCAAGCCGAGGAGCGCCATCGTACTGCCAGTGCTGTTCGAGGGCCAGGTCAAGGCCGTGATCGAACTCGCCTCGACCGGCTCCTTCACCGAATGGCAGCTGTCCTTCCTCGATCAGTTGACCGCCTCGATCGGCATCGTGCTCAACTCGATCGAGGCGACGATGCAGACGGAAGGCCTGCTCAAGCAGTCGCAGCAGCTGGCAACGGAACTGCAATCGCAACAGCGCGAACTGCAGCAGACCAATGACCAGCTCGAACAGAAGGCGCAGCAGCTCGCCGAACGCAATGTCGAAGTCGAAGCCAAGAACCAGGAGATCGAGCAGGCGCGCCGGGCGCTCGAAGAGAAGGCGACCGAACTGGCGCTGACCTCGAAATACAAGTCGGAATTCCTGGCGAACATGTCGCACGAGCTGCGCACGCCGCTGAACTCGATCCTCATCCTCGGCCAGCAGCTGGGTGAGAACCCGGACGGCAACCTGTCCGGAAAGCAGGTCGAATTCGCCCGAACCATCCATGGCGCCGGCACGGATCTTCTCAACCTGATCAGCGACATCCTCGACCTGTCGAAGATCGAATCCGGCACTGTCTCGGTCGAAGCCGAGGAGATCTTCTTCACCAATCTCGTCGACGTGTTGACGCGGCCGTTCCGCCACGAAGCTGAAAACCGCAGCCTGTCCTTCGAGGTCGAGCTATCATCCGATCTCGATCGCAGCCTCATCACCGACTCCAAGCGCCTGCAACAGGTGCTGAAGAACCTGCTGTCCAACGCCTTCAAGTTCACCCAGCAGGGCGGCGTCAGGTTGCAGGTGGCGCCGGTCAAGGGCGGCTGGAGTTCCGACAATTTCTCGCTCAACCACGCGCCGGCGGTGATCTCGTTTGAAGTCACCGATAGCGGCATCGGCATTCCGCCGGAAAAGCAGAGGATCATTTTCGAGGCTTTCCAGCAGGCGGACGCGTCGACCAGCCGCAAATATGGCGGCACCGGCCTCGGCCTGGCGATCAGCCGCGAGCTTGCCAATCTGCTGGGCGGCGAAATCCAGCTGCGTAGCACACCGGGCGTGGGCAGCACGTTCACCCTCTACGTTCCACAAACCTATGTCGGCAAGGTATCGACGCCGGGCCGCCCGGCCGTTGGTGAGGCCAAGCCGGTGCAGCTCGCGCGTCCGGCCATGCTGTTGAGCGACACCGCTCCGGAACAGATGCCGGATGACCGCAACGTCATCAAGGCCGGCGACGCGGTCCTGCTCGTCATCGAGGACGACCAGCATTATGCCTCGGTGCTTGCCGACCTAGCGCGCGACAACGGCTTCAAGGTGCTGATCGCAACGCGCGGCGCCGACGCGCTCGAGCTTGCCAATCAATATGCGCCGACGGCCGTGACGCTCGACATCTTCCTGCCGGACATGCTGGGCTGGACTGTGCTCAGCCAATTGAAGCAGAACCCGCTGACGCGACATATTCCGGTGCAGATCGTCAGTCTCGACGAAGACCGCCAACATGGCCTGGCGCGCGGCGCCTTCGGCTTCATGACCAAGCCCACGACCAGCGAGGGCCTAGACAAGGCGCTCGGCAAGCTCAAGGAATTCGCCAAGCCGCGGCGCAAGCGCCTGCTCGTCGTCGAAGACGATGAGCGCGAACGGCTGGGCGTCGGCGAATTGCTCGGCTTCGACGACATCGACATCATCAATGTCGGCACCGGTGCGGATGCCCTGCAATCCCTGCGCGAAGATTCGCCAGATTGCATAGTGCTCGACCTCAAGCTGCCGGATATGTCGGGCTTCGAAGTGCTGGAGCGCATCCGGGATGACGCCTCGATCAGCGAGGTGCCGGTTGTCGTGTTCACCGGCCGCGAGCTCTCGCCCGACGAGGACGCCCAGTTGCACAGCATGGCCCGCAGCGTCGTCGTCAAGGGCGTGGAATCGCCCGAGCGGCTTCTGGATGAGACGGCACTGTTCCTGCACCGCGTCGTCTCGGAAATGCCGCCGGCCAAGCAGAAGATGCTGGAGAAGCTACACAGTTCCGACGAGGATCTGGTCGGCCGTACTGTGCTTCTCGTCGACGACGATGCGCGCAATATCTTTGCGCTCAGCAGCGTGCTTGAACGACGCGGCATGAACGTGCTGACAGCCACCAACGGCAATGATGCGATCGCCATCATCAAGAGCGAACGCGATATCGCCATTGTTCTGATGGATATCATGATGCCGGGCATGGACGGTTATGAGACGATGCAGGCCATCCGCTCCGATCCCGCCTTCCGACGATTGCCGATCGTGGCGCTGACGGCCAAGGCGATGAAGGGCGACCGCGAGAAATGCCTTGAAGCCGGCGCATCGGACTATCTCGCCAAGCCGGTCAACACCGAACAATTGCTGACTGCTTTGCGCATGTGGCTGCATCGCTGAGGTCTGACAATGGAGCCAGTCAATATCCTACTCGTCGACGATCAGCCCTCGAAGCTCTTGAGCTACGAGGTCATCCTCCAGGAACTGGGAGAAAACCTGATCAAGGCGCGTTCGGGCCGCGAAGCGTTGGAAAAGCTGCTCAAGAACGAAGTGGCCGTCATCCTCGTCGATGTCTGCATGCCCGAGCAGGACGGTTTCGAACTCGTCGCCATGATCCGGGAACACCCCCGTTTCCAGAAGACCGCGATCATCTTCGTCTCCGCCGTGATGATGACCGAGCCGGACCGGCTGCGCGGCTACGAGGCCGGCGCGGTGGATTATGTCTCGGTGCCGATCGTGCCGGAAGTTCTCCGCGCCAAGGTCAAGGTCTTCGCCGAACTCTACCGCAAGACGCGCGAACTCGAGCGGCTGAACGCTGAACTCGAACAGCGCGTCCTCGAGCGCACCGCCGCTCTTGAAGCGTCTTCCGCCCAGCTCGTCGCGCTCAACGAACAACTCGAACAGCGCATCGAGGAGCGCACGCGCGAGCGGGAAGAGGCTTTGGCGCAGCTTTTCGAGGCACAAAAACTTGATACGATCGGCCAGCTCACCGGCGGCGTTGCACACGATTTCAACAATCTGCTGATGGCCGCTCTCGGCAGTCTCAATCTGCTGAAGAAACACCTCACCGGCGATGATCGCGCCCGAAGACTGCTCGACAATGCAATCCAGGCGGCCGAGCGCGGCTCGGCGCTGACCCAGCGCCTGCTTGCCTTTGCCCGCCGGCAGGAGTTGAAGCCGGAAGCCGTCAACGTCGAACGGCTCGTCGGCAATATCGAAGAATTGCTGCGCCGTGCGGTCGGTCCCGCCATCCGGCTGGAAAAGGTGCTCGGCTCGCCCCTGTCGCCCATTCTTGTGGATGCCAATCAGCTTGAACTTGCGCTGTTGAACCTGCTGGTCAATGCGCGTGATGCCATGTCGGACGGCGGCATGGTGACGATAAAGGCGACGGAGCAGGCTGTGGACGTCCGGGAAGGACCGACCGGGCTCGCACCGGGACGCTACGTCAAACTCATCGTTTCCGACACCGGGATCGGCATGGATGACGAGACGCGGGCACGGGCGACCGAGCCCTTCTTCACCACCAAGGGCATAGGCAAGGGAACGGGACTGGGGCTCTCGATGGTGCATGGCCTCGCGGCGCAGTCGGGCGGCATGCTGGAACTGGAAAGCGCGGTTGGCCAAGGCACGCATGTCTCGCTCTGGCTGCCGGTCGCCGGCACGATGCCGGTGCAGAAACCGCCGGCTTCGGCGCCGGAAATGACGCCGCAGCCGAACGGCCGCAGGCATCTGCGCGTGCTCGTCGTCGATGACGATTTCCTCGTCTCGATGGGCACCGTCGCCATGCTCGAAGATCTCGGCCATCAGGTCGACGAGGCCAATTCCGGCCAGCAGGCGCTCAATCTTCTTGCCTCCGACAAGCGCTTCGATGTTGTCCTCACCGACCACGCCATGCCGGGAATGACCGGCATCCAGCTCGCCGAGGCGATCGCCGCTCGCCATCGCGGCCTGCCGGTAATCCTGGCATCGGGCTATGCCGAACTGCCGAGCGGCGAGCCGGCGATCAAGCTTGCCCGGCTCACCAAGCCGTTCACGCAGCAGCAATTGGACAATGCGCTGGCGATGATCGTGCCGGCTGCCGAGGGCGTTGCATAGTGGTTATGCCGGCTCTCGCAATGCCGCCGCTTAGGGTTGAATTCATTTCACCTGGACGAGATAGGGCGGGCAGACGGCGTCCGGCAATGGGCCAAGCCTTTGCAGAATTTCGAGATTCGGCCCCACGGACCGCCGCAGGTGGACTTCTAGGATGGAGGCGGCCAAATCGACGTTTTCTGCCATCAAAGCCTCATAGATCATGGTGTGTTCCGTGACCATCCTGCCCAATTCATCGCGGTTCTGATGATTGGCAAAGGTCGAATGGGTCGCGATCAGGATACGCAGACTGCGCCTGACCGTATTGAGCAGGATGACGTTGGGGCAAAGCTCCAAGGTGTGGATGTGGAGGTCGGTTTCCAGCAGCTCCAGTTCCGGCGGCCGTATGGTTTGCTGTTGAGCCCCCCGGATCCGCGTCAGCCGTGCCTCGATGTCCTCGCGCCGCGTGCGTGGAAAAGCCTGTTTCAGGGCCTGTGGCTCCAGCAGCCAGCGAATTTCGTAATGCTGTTCGAACTCATGTTCCCGTAGCGGCCCGGCATACCATCGGTTATTGTTGTCCTGTTCGATGATGCCGGCGCGTTCGAGCTGGGTCAGAACCTCATGCGCGATGGTGCGGCTAACATCATAATGCGCAGCAAGCGCAGTCTCGTTCAGCATGAAACGGCCATAGGCGAGGCACACGGCCACGGTGTGCTCGACTTCAACATAGATCTGTTCGCGACGGTTGACCGCGGGGGACGTAATTTCCGGAGGCAGGCTCAGCCCCGCACCGACCAGATCGACGCGGAGCGGCTCCCCATGCGGGACAATGTAGCCGCGCCCCTCGAACGTATTGATCATGCCTTCGTCGTGCAGTCGCGCCAGCGCGATACCGGCAGGGACACGACTGACATTGAAGGCGCGTGCGACATTTGCCTGGCCGAGAACAAGGCCGGCCGGCAAGGCCTTTCGATCCAGATGATCACGCAGCACGCCGTAAATCGTCGCATAGGCCGGTTCAGGCCTATTGCCGATCGAGCTCATTGCATTCGAGGAAGTGTTCATATCGTTCTATTGGCGCCAAAGTTGGTTACACCATTCGGCGACACGACCGATCAATTGGCGCGCGGCCGGCGTGAACCGATCCATCATCATGAAGCCGTGCACGGTCCCCCGCCGCTCGGCATAGGTAACGTCATTGCCTGCGCCGATCAGCCTCTGCGCATAGGCACGCCCCTCGTCGCGCAACGGATCATGATCGGCCGTGACGAGCAGTGTCGGCGGCAGGTGCGCCAGATCCTGCATCAGCAGCGGAGAAAGTTCAGGGTCGGTCGCAGCCACGCCGCCCGACATATAGTGCCGGGCGAACCAGTCAAGTGTCTCCCGGCTAAGGGAATAACCGGCGGCGAATTTCTCGCGGCTTTCGGTGGCATGGGCAAGGTCGGTGGCGGGATAGATGAGCACTTGGCCAAACAACGGTCGGCACAGATTGCGGGCGCGGACCGAAAGCGTTGCCGCGATACTGGCGCCGGCGCTGTCGCCCATGACGATGAATTGGCTGCAATCCCATCCGTTTTCGGCAGCATGCTTATCCAACCAGTCGAGCGCCGCTTGCGCGTCCTCGAGCGAAGCGGGAAACGGAGCCTCCGGTGCCTTGCGATATTCGACCGAGAGAATATTGGCGCCGGTCGCAAGCGTCATCGCACGCAGCATGCCGTCATGCGTTTCCAGGCTGCCGACGACCCAACCTCCGCCGTGAAAATAAAGAATTGTGTTTTTCGCGCGCAATGTACGATAGAGCCGCAGGGAGATGCGAGCGCCACCGCTTGGAATATGGAAGGTCTCGATTGTATCGAGATCGTCTTTCCGGCCCCATTGGCTGCCGATGCGGATTTCCGACGAGGCGCGGGCCTCTTCCGGCGTCTGCTGCTCGACAGGCGTCGCGTTGAGCGCGTCGGCAGCCTCGAGCATGCGCCGCAACTCCGGCAAAAGTCGTGATCGGTCGACCTTCGATGATCGTGCCGGCTTGTCGTGCATGCGCTCCTCCCGAAGGGTCCTGATCTGCCGACTTCAGGACGCTTGTCCTGTTAGATGCGACAGTCGCCAAAATGTCAATAATTAAATATTGCACGCGATATTCGTTCGTGTTACCGATTGTTCCAGCGCGGATCGCGGGAGGAATGCGAGGGCGCTCGAAGGAGGAAAACCATGACATTCAACCTATCGCGCGGCCTCGCCGCAGCCCTGCTCGCTTGCTCGGTCGCATCCGCGCCACTCACCGCCGCTTTCGCATCCAGCAACAAGATCGCGCTCGTCCCCGGTGGCCCGCATCCCTATTTCGCGCCCTGGGAACAGGCCGCAAAGGATGCTCAGAAGGATTTCGGCATCGCCTCAGTGGAATATAAGGTGCCGGCCGAATGGAAGCTCGAGCGCCAGACCGAACTGCTCGAAAGCCTGGCAGCGCAGGGCGACAACGGCTTCGGCATCTTCCCGGGTGACGCCGTTGGCATCAACTCGACCGTCGCCGAATTCAAGAGCAACAATATCCCGTCCGTGGCGCTCGGCGGCTGCGCGACCGACCCGACTGATATGGGCTTCTGCATGGCGACAGACGTGTCCGCCTCTGCCTATATGGGCACCAAGGCGCTGATCCAGGCCATGGGCGGCAAAGGCGCTATCGTTCACATGGCCGGCCTGCTGATCGACCCCAACACGCAGCTCCGCGTCAAGGCGGTCGAGAAGGCGGTTGCCGAAACCAATGGCGCCGTGACGCTACTACAGACCATCGGCGATACCGACGAGCAGGAAAAGGGCGACCAGAAGGTCAATGCGCTGCTGGCATCCTCGAAGGACAAGATCGGCGGCATCATCGCTACCGGCTATGTTTCCTCGGTCGTGACCGCGACGGCGCTCAAGAATCTCGGCGACAAGCGCATCAAGATGATCGGCATCGACGACGACAAGATCGTGCTCGACGGCATCAAGGACGGCTTCGTTTCCGGCACCATGGCGCAGAATCCCTATGGTCAGGCCTATATCGGCGCTTTCGCGCTCGACCAACTGGCTTCGGGCTGCACCTTGAAAGCGGATGCCCCCTGGATCAAGACGCCGCAAACCGCTCATTTCATCGACTCCGGCACGCTGCTGATCTCGACGCAGAACCTGACCAGCTACAAGGATGACCTGAAGGCTTTGACGAAGAAGCTGGCTGGGTCGTTCAAGGATACTTATCTGGCCTGCAAGTGATGGCGTGACATTGGCGGAGGCCGGGTGGCGGCCTCCGCATTCCGATTGCCGCTGAGGCTTTCGGCATGGCGGTGTTCATGCCGCCTTACCCTATGCGTGCATGACGCAGGGCGCCAACGACAATGACTTGCCAAACACTCAAGATCGTCCTCCAATGACATCCATGGATCAAGCCTCATCGCCCAGACGGACGGTGCCAGCCACCGTCACCGAACTCTTCACGCGCGGTTCGAACCAGTTCGGCCTGTTCGTGATCCTGGTGATCCTATGGGTCGTTTTCTCATCTCTGGCGCCGGGTTTTCTGTCGCGCTTCAGCCTGAATTCGCTCGGTCGCTCTGTGGCAATCGACGTTGTCGTCGGCTTTGCCCAGATGGTGGTACTGGCGACTGGCGGGATGAATCTGTCGGTCGGCGCCATCGGCGTCTGCGCCGTGATGATATCAGGCTATCTCTTGCAGATCCTTGGCCTGCCGATCATCGTGACGCTGCCGCTGGTGCTGGTTTTCGGTGGCGTGCTCGGCTGGCTGAACGGCTTTGCCATCACCCGGACCGGTGTCAACAGCTTCGTCGTCACGCTGGCGACGGCAAGCCTGTTCATGGGCGGCATGCTGATCTTCTCGCAAGGCGTGCCGCTCAACGGCCTGCCGCCGGAACTCGGCGCCTTCGCCAAGTCCGGCATCGGACGCCTGCCTTCGCTGGCAGTCGTGGCGCTCGTCATCGGTGCTGCGCTTTACGTCTTCTTTCAGCATACGGTGCTCGGCCGGCAGGTTCTGGCCGTCGGCGCCAATGCCCGGACGGCCCAGATGTCCGGCGTGCCGGTCGACCGCATTATCGTCTTCACCCATACGCTGTCCGGCGTCTTGGCCGCCGCCGCCGCCATCATGCTGACCGCCAAGAATTCGGCCGCCCTTCCTGCCGCGGCCGGTGACGACTGGCTGCTGCCGTCCTTCCTCGCACCGGTTATAGGCGGCACGGCGCTGGCCGGCGGCATGGTCTCCGTGATCGGCACCATACTCGGTGCGCTGCTGGTCTCGACCATCCGCAGCGGGCTTCTGGTGCTGCAGATCGGCAATTTCTGGCTCCAGTTGTTCCTCGGCATCTTCCTCCTGGCAGCGATCCTGATCGAACGCTATCGCTCCATCCTCGCCGCACGCGAACAGACGAGGCGCGCATGACCGGATTTCTTTCCGCCGCTATCCGCCTGCAATGGTCCGGCATCCTCGTCGCTGTCATCCTCGGCGGCATTGCCCTCTCCTTCGCCAATCCGCAGTTCATGACCGAATTCAATTGGTTCGTCATGCTGCGTTCGATCTGCGTATCGCTGCTGGTCGCCTTCAGCCAGATGGTCATGCTCGGCGTCGGCCAGATGAACCTCTCGGTCGGTGCACTGGGCGGTCTCGTCGCCATCACCGTGGGCGGGCTGATGGATGCCTGGCATGTGCCGACCATTCCCGCCGTATTGATCGCACTCGCCGCCGGCGGCGTTGCCGGCCTGATCAACGGATGGCTGACGGTGCGCACCGGCATCAACGGGTTTATTGTGACGCTGGCGACCGGTTCGGCTTTCGCCGGCATCAATACCGGCATCACCAAGGCCGTCCCCTTCTATAACCTGCCAGCGGAATTCGTCGCCTTCGGCAATGGCCGTTTCGGGCTTTTCCCCTTTCTGTTGATCGTGCCGCTGATCGTCACGGTAATCCTCATCGTGTTCTTCGCCCGCACGCGCCAGGGCCGCTTCCTGCTCGCGGTTGGCGGCAATGCCCATGCCGCCCAGCTATCCGGCATTTCCGTCGAGCGTGCGATCATGACGGCGCACCTGATCTCCGGCCTGTCGGCGGCCGCGGCCGGTGTGCTTGCCGTCGCCCAGCTCGGTTCGGCACAACCGACCATCGGCTCCGACTGGCTGGTCATCTCCTTTGCCGCGCCGATCATCGGCGGCGCCAGCCTGGCCGGCGGCTCGATCTCGATCCTCGGCACGGTGATCGCCGTGCTGCTTGTCGGTCTCATCCAGAATGCGATGGTGCTGCTCGCGGTCGATCCCTACTGGGTGACCTTCCTGCTCGGCGCGTTGATCCTCGCCGCCGTCTGGATCAATCGCTACCGTGCCGTCCGCATTGGAGAAGACTGAGATGGTCCTGGTCCTGGAAAACATCAGCAAGTCCTTCCCCGGCGTGCGGGCGCTCAGCGACGCCGCGCTGACGCTCGACAAAGGCGAGATTCACGCGCTGATGGGTGAAAATGGCGCCGGCAAGTCGACGCTGATCAAGGTCATTACCGGCGTCCACAAGCAGGATTCCGGCACGATGCAGCTCGACGGTCAGGAGATTTCGCTGTCCAGCCCACGCGAGGCGATCCGTCTTGGCATCACCGCCGTGCATCAGGAACGCAATCTGATCCCGCGCTTCTCGGTCGCCGAGAATATCGTGCTGGAACAATTGCCGACGAAGAACGGCCTCGTCGATTTCCGCCGCGCCAACGAAGAGGCGCGCCAGCATCTCAGCAAGATCGGCCTCGACATCGATCCTTCGATCGAAGTGCGGCGTCTGTCCGTCGCCCAGATGCAGATGGTCGAGATTGCCAAGGCGCTGAGCCACGAGGCCAAGGTGCTGCTGCTCGACGAGCCGACCGCCTCGCTGACTTCTGGGGAGGCTCAGACGCTGTTCCGGCTGGTGCGCCAGCTCCGCGACCAGGGCACGGCCATCCTCTTCGTCAGCCACAAACTGGAAGAGGTTCTGTCGCTCTGCGACCGCGTCACAGTGTTGCGCGACGGCCAGACGACGCTCAAGGGCGCTGCGATCGCTGGCATGACCCGCCATACGCTGATCGAGGCGATGATCGGCCGCGGCGAGCGCATGGTCGATGCCCGTTCCGGTAAACCCGACATGGGTCAGCCCAAGCTTGAAGTCCGCAATCTTTCCACCGCCGCCGGCCACGCCAATATCGGCTTCAAGCTGCAGAAGGGCGAGATTCTCGGCCTCTATGGCCTGGTCGGAGCCGGACGCACAGAACTTGCCCGGGCGCTGATCGGCAAGGACAAGATCACCGGCGGTGAAATACTGATCGATGGCGGGCCCATCCGCATCCGCTCGGTCGAGGACGCGATCAAGCGCCACCGCATCGGCTATGCCAGCGAAGACCGCAAATATGAAGGCGTCATCCTCTCCCATCCGATCCGGCCGAATATCGCCATCACCGTCTGGAGCCGCATCGCCAAATCGCTCGGCCTGCTAACCGCGCGCGACGAGACCCGGATCGCCTCACCACTCGCCAAGCAGCTTGAAATCCGCACGCCGAGCCTCGAGCAGCTGGTCGGCAATCTCTCGGGCGGCAATCAGCAGAAAGTGTCACTGGCCAAATGGCTGGCCGCCAATGTCGATATCCTGATCATCGACGAGCCAACCGTCGGCATCGACATCAAGGCCAAGGCCTATATCCACGAGCTGATCAATGCGCTCGCCGACAAAGGCATGTCGATCCTGCTGATTTCCAGCGATATGCCGGAAATGGTGGCGCTCGCCGACCGCATCTTGGTGATGCACGAATTCGCCATCCGCAGCGAATATGTGAATGACCGGCGCTATGAAAATGCTAGCCGCGCGATCATGTCGGCGATCCATGCCGGTAGGGAGCCGGTGACAGCGGGTTAGAGAGCGTCACCCGCCGACATGTGAGTCAGCCGCCCCGCTCAGCCATCCTTGTAGTAATAGCTGTAGCCATTGAGCGCCGGGGCGCCGCCGAGATGAGCGTAGAGAACCTTTGAGCCTTCGGGGAAGAAGCCTTTGCGGGTGAGATCGATCATCCCCTGCATGGATTTGCCTTCATAGACCGGGTCGGTGATCATCGCCTCGGTGCGGGCGGCGAGCCGGATGGCCGCATTGGTTTCTTCCGACGGCACGCCATAGGCCGGATAGGCATAATCAGGGTTGATGACGATTTCGCTATCGCGGATCGTCCGGCCGAGGCCGACCAATTCTGCGGTGGAATCGACGATGTTGCGGACTTGGGCGCGCGTCTGCTCGAGCGTACCCGAGGCATCGATGCCGATCACCCGCTCCGCCCGGTCCTGGGCGGCAAAGCCGACGATCATGCCGCCCTGCGTCGAGCCGGTGACGACGCAGACGATGATATAGTCGAAGGTGAAGCCGAGCTCCTTCTCCTGCGCCGCCACCTCTTCGGCGAAGCCGATATAGCCGAGAGCGCCATATTTGTGCACCGAGGCGCCGGCCGGGATCGGATAGGGCTTGCCGCCGGCATCCTTGACCGATTGGATCGCATCTTCCCAGCTCTTGCGGATGCCGATGTCGAAACCGTCATCGACCAGGCGGCTATCGGCGCCCATCAGCCGCGTCATCAGGATATTGCCGACGCGATCATAGACGGCGTCATAGTGCGGCACCCATTTTTCCTGGATGACCACGCATTTCATGCCGATCTTGGCGGCGGTGGCAGCGACCATGCGGGTATGGTTGGATTGCACGCCGCCGATCGAGACCAGCGTATCGGCGCCCGAAGCGATCGCATCGGGCACGATATATTCGAGTTTTCTCAGCTTGTTGCCGCCCATGGCCAGGCCAGAATTGCAGTCGTCGCGCTTGGCATAGATCTGCACCTTGCCGCCAAGCGCTGCCGTCAGCCGCGGCAAATGCTCGATCGGCGTCGGGCCGAAGGTCAGTGGATAGCGTTCGAATTTTTCTAGCAGTGACATCGATATGGCCCCTCCGCGTTTGTTTCGTCGCAAACGATAGGAGAAAATGCATGAAAGGTGCTCTCTAACTTCGTTGCCGCTTTGCTCGAATTTCGATAAAATTCCGGTCGGTTAATGTCTTTCTTCAACTTATTGGCCTGCAAATGAAAGATTCTTCCACACCCGCTTTCGACAGGATCGATCTAAAAATCCTGCGCACCCTGCAATCCGAGGGGCGGCTCACCAATGCCGATCTGGCGGAACGGGTGAATGTCAGCGCAGCTACCTGCTACAGGCGGACGCAACGGCTGTTCGACGAGGGTTATATTACCGGCGTAAGGGCTGAAGTGGCACCTGCGGCAGTCGGTCTCGGCGCGCTGGTCATGGTCGGTGTGGTGCTTGATCGCTCGACGCCGGAGAGTTTTGCGGCCTTTGAAGGCGCTGTCATGGAGATGAAGGAAGTGCTCGACTGCAACCTCGTCGCCGGTGACTTCGACTACCTCCTGAAAATCCGCGTCCGCGACATGGCGGATTTCAACAAATTGCACGGTCAGAAGCTGATCGCGCTGCCGGGCGTCCGGCAGACGCGAACCTTCTTTGTGATGAAAGAGGTCAAGGAGAATGCGCGGCTGCCGTTCTGAATTCCCGCAACCGACGAGAACTTCGTCGGTCGCCCTAAATTTCCAGACCGGCCTTTCGTCCCTCGTAGAAAGCATAAGGCGCCTGTCGCGGTGCCGCGCAATCGCCGATCTGGCGAATGGGCGGGCCCAGTTCGGCCAGTCCCGGCATCAGCCAGTCAGCCGCCATGTTCGTCGTCGCCGTCACCAGGGCGTCGGCTTCGACGAAGGAATGTTCCCCGGTATTGTGATCGACCAGCGTCGCGCCGTTGCCATGCCATTCGGTCACGCTCGCCTCAGTGATCCAGCGAACGCCGAGCTTGCGGATCGCCTGCCGCATCGGCACATCGGCCGCCGTGCGGGTCAGTTCCTTGCCAACGAACGGGTCGGGCGTGACGATGGTGACGTCATGCCCCTCCTCGGCCAGCTTCCACGCGGTGCCGCATCCTCGCCAGCCGCCGCCCTCGTCAAGCAAAAGCACGCGCTTTCCCGGCCTTGCCTGCCGCGACATCACGGCCTCGACAGTGAACACACCACCCTTGTCGATACCGGGCATTGTTTCGACAGCAGGAAGAGCCTTCTGGAACCCTGTTTCCGGGCCATAGGACCCGGTCGCAGCGACAATAGTGTCATACTCGGATGCATCGATTTCATCCGCCTCGATATAGCTATTCAGCCGGACCTCGACGCCGAGCTTCTCCAGTTGGCGTTCGTACCATCCGATGAGATCGAGAATCTGCGCCCGGCGCGGCTGCATGCCGGCCAGAAGGAAGTTGCCGCCCAGACGGCTCGATGCCTCCGCCAGCACCACTTTGTGCCCGCGTTCGGCCGCAGTCCTTGCTGCTTCCAGCCCCGCCGGGCCGCCGCCAATGACCAACACCCGTTTAGGCGCTTCCGCTTTTACGAAGCGGTCGCCGTTCCATTCAAATTCCCGCCCTACTGACGGGTTGATCAGACAGCTGATCCAGTAATCGCGACCACGCCGCCCCCAGCACATCTGATTGCAGGAAATGCAGCCTCGAACATCTTCCGGCCGATCTTCGCCGGCCTTGCGGGCTAGATGCGGGTCGGCGATCTGGCCACGCACGATCGAGACGAGGTCCGACACGCCTTCGCCGAGCAGCGTCTCGGCATTGTCCGGCGTCCTGATATGGCTCTCCGCCATGACGACGGCGTTCTTGACGACTTTCTTCAAGGCGGAAGCGAGGTCCGCGCCGAGCTTTTCAGGAAACACGAAAGTTGGCATCAACGAATAGAAGTCGAGATAGCCGCCGGAGCCGCAGGTCACATAGTCGAACAGGCCCAACTCATCGTGGTAGCCAATGATCTCGGCCTGCTCGTCGCGCGTCAACGCAACCGGCTGGCTTGACTGGTCGCTGACCGCCAGCCCGATGATGAAGTCTGCGCCGCAGACATCGCGGATGCGGGACAGAATTTCCCTCGACATCCGCGTGCGGTTCTCCAGCGATCCGCCCCATTGGTCTTCGCGCCGGTTGCTCCACGGCGTCCAGAACTGGTCGACCATGCCGAGATAGGCCGCCCAGACTTCCACCCCGTCAAAACCCGCTTCCTTGCAGCGGCGGGCGGCTTGCACGAAGCCGTCGATGGTGTCCCAGATTTCGGCTTCGGTCATCATGTGCGAGCCATCGCTGTCATGATAGCTCGGCAGGCCGGACGGCGACCAGTGCGGATGGAAGGAAAGATCGGAATCGCCATGGGCGCCGATATGATAGAGCTGCTGGATCGCCACCGCGCCATTCGACTTGATCGCCTCGGTCACCTTGCGGAAATGCGGGATGACAGCATCGTCGGAATGGCGGAAATTGCCGCGCGTCAGCACGGCGGCGGCATGCACCGGCATCGGCTCGACCACGATCATAGCAGCGCCGCCGATCGCGCGTTCCCGATAATAAGCGGCATGCCGCTCGGTCGGCAGACCTTCCACCGCCATATTGGCGGTATGCGCACCGAAGACGATGCGGTTCCTCAGCGTGTGGGAACGGATCGTCAGGGGTGAAAACAGGCGGGGGAATTTCTTGGACACGCGGACTCTCCATGCGAGCGTCTGAATTCAGTCATCTGCGGACAGGCCTTTCGGCTGAGCGACGATCCCCGGCGCGGTCTTGAGGGAATGCCGTGCCCAGCCAGCCTGTCGCGCCAAGAGTCCCGATGTTGGCTGTCCGCCCATCGCGATTGCCTCTAATCCGGCACATATCCGTGCCGGGCAAAGAAGCGATCAAGTTCCCTCTGCTCGGGTGCGGTGCCGGTGTAGATTTCGACATAGTCGGCGATCCGCTTCATGCGCGTCGCAAGTTCTTCCTTGGCCTGCATCGAGATATAGCCGATCTGGACGAGATAGATTGTCCGGGCGCGCACGTCCGCAGACGTCGACTTATATCCGAACCTCAGGAGCATCCGGTCCAGAGCCGCGATCCGCGCCTGGTCGGCCTGCTGGACCTCGGCCAGGATGTCCGGCGACTGCAGAGCCCAGCTCCGGATCGCGAATTCGAACTGTGCGTCGAACAAGGTCTTGTCCAGCCAGCAGTCCAGCACGTTGAGCATCGCCTCGGCGACCGTTTCCGCATAGGCTTCCGACTGCTTGATCAGCGCGCCGGTGTTCTTCTCGCGCCACCTGGCCACCAGCGCCGCCAGCAATTCCTCCCGATCCCGGAAGAACCAGTAGAACGACGTCCTTGAAAGCTTCAGCTTCTTGGCGAGCGGCTGAATTTTGACGGAGTCGACGCCGGACTCGATCAGCAATTCATAGGCCGCCTCAAGCCATCCTTCAGGCGATCCTCTCCAGCCGCTATCGTTCGAAACCTGCTCCATACTTGGTTTCGTAGCAAACAATGACCCGCCGTTCAATCGAAATGTACAACAGCGTCAGAAAACACGACATCTGTGTTTTCATCATTGACACTCATGTACATTTTGCTAACTTCAGCCCACCTTTCTTAAATCGGAGCGTCAGATGTCCAACGATCCCCTCCTCCAGCCCTATCAATTGAAGCATTTGACCCTCAAAAACCGCATTATCGTCACCTCGCACGAACCTGCCTATCCGGAAGACGGCATGCCGAAGGGCCGCTACCGCGCCTATACCGTCGAGCGCGCCAAGGGCGGTGTCGCGATGACCATGACGGCCGGATCGGCGGCAGTCTCCAAGGACAGCCCGCCGGTGTTCAACAACCTGCTCGCCTATAAGGACGAGATCGTCCCATGGGTTAGGGAAATGACCGACGCCGTGCATGAGCAGGGTGCCGCGATCATGATCCAGCTCACCCATCTCGGACGCCGCACACGCTGGGACAAGGGCGACTGGCTTCCCGTCGTCGCCCCATCTCACCACCGCGAAGCCGCGCACCGCGCCTTCCCGAAGAAGATGGAAGACTGGGATATCGAGCGCATCATCAAGGATTTTGCCGATGCGGCCGAGCGCATGAAGGCGGGCGGCATGGATGGCGTCGAGCTTGAAGCCTATGGCCATCTGATCGACCAGTTCAACTCTCCGCTCACCAACGAGCTCGATGCCCCCTATGGCGGCCCGCTGGAGAACCGCCTGCGCTTCTGCTTCGATGTCTTCAGGGCGATGCGCAAACGGGTCGGCGACGATTTCATCCTCGGTGTCCGCTATACGGCTGACGAGCGCCTGGAAGGCGGCACCGGCAAGACGGAAGGTCTCGAGATTTCCCGCCGCCTCAAGGAAAGCGGCCTCATCGATTACCTTAACGTGATCCGCGGCCACATCGACACCGATCCGGGCCTGACCGACGTCATCCCGATCCAGGGCATGGCGAGCGCACCGCATCTGGACTTTGCCGGCGAAATCCGCGCAGCGACTGCCTTCCCGACCTTCCACGCCGCCAAGATCCAGGACGTCGCTACGGCCCGGCATGCCATCGCATCGGGCAAGGTCGACATGATCGGCATGACCCGCGCCCACATGACTGATCCGCATATCCTGCGGAAAATCATCGAAAAACGCGAGGACGACATCCGCCCCTGCGTCGGCGCGAATTACTGTCTTGATAGAATTTATCAGGGAGGCCTGGCCTTCTGTATCCATAACGCGGCGACCGGCCGCGAAGAGACGATGCCTCAGGTCATCGAAAAGGCGCCTGAGCGCAAGAAGGTGGTCATCGTCGGCACCGGCCCGGCGGGTCTGGAAGCGGCACGGGTCGCGGGTGAACGCGGCCACGACGTCACCGTCTTCGAAGCAGCCGCCAATCCGGGGGGCCAAATCCGCCTCACGGCGCAGAGCCCGCGCCGCAAGGAGATGATCGGCATCATCGACTGGCGCATGGCCCAGTGCGAAAAGGCCGGCGTCAAATTCCACTTCAACACTTGGGCTGAAGCCGCCACGATCGAGGCCGAGAAGCCCGACGTCGTCATCATCGCCACAGGTGGCCTGCCGCACACCGAGGTCCTGACAAAGGGCAACGAACTCGTCATATCTTCCTGGGATATCATTTCCGGTGACGTGAAGCCTGGCACCAATGTACTGATCTTCGACGATGCCGGCGATCATGCCGGCCTCCAGGCCGCCGAAATCCTGGCGAATGCGGGTGCCAAGGTGGAAGTCATGACACCGGACCGGTCCTTCGCACCGGAGGTCATGGCCATGAACCTCGTGCCTTATATGCGCTCGCTACAGAAACTCGATGTGACCTTCACGGTCACGTACCGGCTGGACTCGGTTGAAAAGAACGGCAACCAGCTCGTCGCCCATGTCGGCAGCGATTATGGCGGCATCTCCAAGCAGCAGATCGTCGATCAGGTGGTCATCAACCATGGCACCATTCCGCTCGACGACCTCTATTTTGAACTCAAGCCGCGTTCATCCAATCTCGGCGCCGTCGATTACGATGGGTTGATCAATGGTCAGAAGCAGTCGGTCATTCGCAATTCGGAGGGACAATTCCAGCTCTACAGGATTGGTGACGCCGTTGCCGCCCGCAACACCCACGCAGCCATCTACGACGCGCTGCGGCTGGTGAAAGACATCTGATCCTCGCTCGGACCTCAAGCGAGAAGCCCCGCCAGGGATAGGCGGCGGTCGCTTCTACTGCGATAAACCCCTTGTCCGCCTGAGTTTATCGACGGGCGGACACTTCCATCAAGGCGACCGGCATCATCCGGTCCTCTTGCCATGGGAGTGGAATTCGGCCCGCAACGCTGCCGAATGCTGTCCAAGTGCCGGCACTGCGCTTGCAGTGACGCTATCGCCGGGAATGTTGATGCCACGGCCCATCATCTCGACCGGTCCGGTCGGTGTCTCCGTCGTCACGTGACGGGCTTGCGGGTGTTCTAGCAGATCATCAATCGTCGAGAGCCGGCCGCAGGCGATGCCGGCTGCGTTCAGCCGCTCGACCGCTACCTCCCGACCCAGACGCGAGAGGACCGCAGCGATCAGCGTCTCGACCTCCCTCATATTCGCCACCCGGTCGACATTGGTTGCGAAACGCGGATCATGGGCGAGAGAGGGATCATCGAGGATTTTTTCGCAGAGCGCTGCCCATTCCCGGTCATTCTGCACCGAAAGCAGCAAATCCCGCCCGTCGGCACAGGTGAAGGCGCCATAGGGTGCGATCGACGGATGCCTGAGGCCGACCCGCTTCGGTGCGGCACCACCGTAACGGGTCTGCAGATAGGGCACGTTCATCCAGTCCGCGATCGTGTGGAACAGCGACACTTCGACCGTGCGGCCACGGCCGGTGGCATGCCGGCCGATCAGCGCCTGCAGCACGGCGGAGAAGGCTGTTTCGCCCGCCGCGATGTCGCAAACGGAAATGCCGACGCGGGCGCTGCCCTCCGGCGTGCCATTGACCGCCAGCAGGCCGCTTTCGCCCTGGATGAGCATGTCATAGGCCTTCTGGTCGCGATAGGGCCCGCTTTCGCCATAGCCGGAAATGGAGACATAAATCAGCTGCGGATGCTCGGCCGTCATCGCCTCGGCGCCGACGCCGAGACGGGCAGCGGCACCCGGTGCAAGGTTCTGTACGAAAATGTCGGCCGCCGCGATCATGCGCTTGAGCAGTGCCAGGTCCTCGGGCTTGCGAAGATCGAGACAGATCGACTCCTTGCCGCGGTTGATCCAGACGAAATAGGCGCTTTCGCCATGCACCAGCCGGTCATAGCCGCGGGCGAAGTCGCCTTCCGGCCGCTCGATCTTGATGACGCGGGCGCCGGCCTCGGCCAGCCGCGCGGTCGCGAGCGGTGCCGCCACAGCCTGCTCCAGCGACACAACCAACAGGCCGTCAAGATCACGCATAGGCCGACTCCTCCATTCACGAGCAGACGTTAGCGTTTGGTCGCTAGAGGCGGAAATATCGGTTTCCTTGACAGGCTAGATCAAAGCCGACTAACTCCTTGTCAGGGAGACAGAAATGGATATCCGGCACCTCAGATATTTCATCGCGATCTCGGAGGAACGATCGCTGTCGGCCGCGTCGCATCGCCTCGGCGTCGCGCAGCCCTCCCTTTCCCAGCATGTCATCAAGCTCGAGGAAGAGCTGGGCGTACAGCTGATGGTGCGCTCGCCGCGCGGCATCCAGCTGACCGGCGAAGGGCACCTGCTGGCAAGCCATGCCCGCGAAATCTGCCTCAGCCTTGATCAGTGTGTCGCCGCGATGAAGGAGGCCGGAGGTGCGGTGCGCGGCACGGTGGCCTTCGGTCTGCCGCCTTCCGTCTCCATGGTCATGTCGGTGCCGCTCGCCGAAACGGTACGGGTCGAACTGCCCGATGTGCGGCTGCAGGCCATCGAATCCATGAGTGGCTATATCAAGACCTGGCTCGAAGAGCAGAAGATAGACATCGCCTTCCTCTACAGCCTCGACAAACACGAGAATTTTCGTGTGACGCATATCCTTGACGAGGAACTCTGCTTTTTCTCCGCGCCGGACAATTGGCCGCTCGACACACCGCCGGGCATGCCGGTGCCATTGCGAGCACTGGCCGATCTCGAACTCATCTTGCCCGCCCCGGCGCATGGGCTGACCAAGACGATCACCAAGCACACATCCGCGCTCGGCATCGACCTCAATGTCGTCATCGAAATGGATGCGATGACGCAGATCAAGGAACTGGTCGCCCGCGGCTCCGGCTACACGATCTTCGCACCCGCAGCCGCCCATGACTTTGTCGCGCGCGGAGAACTGGTGAAGTCGCCGATCATCGAGCCGACGATATCGCGCCCGGTCTATCTGGTCACCAACAGCGCCCGCCCGTTGAGCCGGGCCTGCAGGGCAATCGAGCGCATCACGCTGACGGTGGCCCGCGATCTCGTCCGCCGCGGCATCTGGGAGGGCCGGCTTGTCGCCGAAATAGAGGACATGCTCGATCAGCCGGGTTAGGCGCTTTTGCGCATGTACCTGAAGCTGGCGACCGCCTTGGAGTGAGACGCCTATTCAGAAATACTATGGCTGCCAGAGCCTTTTGCGATTTGACCATCCGCCAGCCTCTTCCCAGACTGCGCTCGCAATGTTGCCGGCAGGAGGTGCACAATGGGCGCGGATATCTGGTTCGACACCGACAAGATTCTCGTTGGAGGACAGTGGCAGGATCCTTCCTCCGGGGAACGGCTGGAGCTTCTCAACCCTTCGACCGGTCTGCCCCTGTGCAACATCGCACGCGGGCGCGAGGCTGACATCGATGCCGCCGTGGATGCCGCCAAGGCAGCCCGATCCGGCGCCTGGGGCCGGCTGACGGCGGCCGAACGTGGGCGGCTGATGCTGAAACTGTCGCAAGCGATCCTCGACCGGGTCGATCAGCTTGCCCGTATCGAGGCGCTGGATGTCGGCAAGCCGTTGAAGCAGGCGCGCGCCGATGCCGTGACCATGGCGCGCTATTTCGAATTCTATGGCGGAGCCGCCGACAAGGTGATGGGCGACACCATTCCCTATCTCGATGGCTACACGGTCTGGACGATCCGCGAGCCACACGGCGTGACCGGGCATATCGTTCCCTGGAACTATCCGATGCAGATCCTGGCGCGCTCGGTGGCGGCGGCCTTGGCGATGGGCAATGCCTGCGTCATCAAGCCGGCGGAAGAAGCCTGCCTGACCTCGCTGGCCATGGCGCGGCTGGCCGAGGATGTCGGCTTTCCCGCCGGCGCCATCAATATCGTGCCCGGCCTTGGGGCAGAGGCTGGGGCGGCACTTGCCGCTCATCCGGGCATCAACCATCTCTCCTTCACCGGCTCGGTCGGGGTCGGCACACTGGTGCAGCAGGCGGCGGCGAAGAACCTGGTGCCGGTGACGCTGGAGCTCGGCGGCAAATCGCCCCAGGTGGTCTTCGCCGACGCCGATCTCGAACGGGCCCTGCCCTTTCTTGTCAATGGCGGCATACAGAATGCCGGCCAGACCTGTTCCTGCGCCGCCCGTATCCTGGTCGAACGCAAACGGCATCAGGAAGTGGTAGAGCGCATGGCAGCACGCTATGCCGCATTGCGCGTCGGCCCGGCCATCGACGACCTCGATCTGGGGCCGGTGATTTCGGCCCGGCAGAAGGGGCTGATCGAAGGTCTCCTCGCGCAGGGTTCGGAGCTTGAAGTGGCAGCGCGCGGAACCATTGCGGACGGCGCGCCGGATGGCGGCTTCTATCTGCAGCCGACGCTGTTTGCCGATGTGCCTGCAGATCATCTGCTTGCGCAGAGGGAGATTTTCGGACCGGCCCAGGTGATCATCCCCTTCGATGACGAGGCGGAAGCGCTCGCCATCGCCAATGGCACGGATTATGGGCTGGTGGCGGGTGTCTGGACGGAGAACGGCTCTCGGGCGCTCAGGATGGCGCGGGCCATCCATGCCGGCCAGGTTTTTCTCAACAATTATGGTGCCGGTGGTGGGGTCGAACTACCGTTCGGCGGTGTCGGCAAATCCGGACATGGGCGCGAAAAAGGTTTTGAGGCACTCTACGGCTTCTCCACGGTCAAGACTGTCGCCGCCCATCATGGCTGAGGCGGCGCATGGCCTTGCTCACGCTGCTGCTCGGCTGGTCATCGTCACGATCCCGTCGTCGGTTCGCACCCGGAGCTCGATTTCATCGTCGCCTTTTCGAGCCTCGATCACAGCCGGAATGCCTGCGATCAGAGGCGAGACCCCGCGGTAACTGAAGCGCGTGGGCGCATGTCCCAGAAGCTCGGCGGCGAGGTTGAGCATCAGCAATGCCTGCATCGGCCCGTGGACGACAAGGCCAGCATAGCCTTCGACATTGCGCGCGTAGGGCTCGTCATAATGAATACGGTGGCCGTTGAAGGTCAGCGCCGAATAGCGGAACAGCAGGGTGGAATCGGTCACCAGCGGGCGTTGCGCGACGACATCCCAGCTTTCGGCCGCTACAGCGGCCGGACGGGCGCCCGGTTTGGGGTCTTCGCGATAGACGACATCTTGCCGCTCGCGCAGGCGGACCGTACCGTCGGCGCTGTAGGCATGGTTGACGGTGACGAAGCCCAGCCGTCCGGAACTGCCTTCCTTGAAGGCAATGTCGGCGATCGTCGTTTCGCGGGTGACGGCGTCGGAGGAGGAGAATGGGCTGACGAATTCCAGTTCGCCGCCGGCCCACATGCGTCGCGGCAGCGGCAGCGCCGGCAAGACCAAGCCTGTGCGCGGATGGCCGTCGCGGCCAAGATCCGCAGCCGGAAAAAGATCGGGAACAAATGTCCAGTGAAAGCCGAGCGGCACCTCCGAGGGCGCAAGCAGCCCGTCGAACGTCGTGCGGAACATCTGCAATTGTCTCTCGGAGATGGTTTCGGCGCGCGCGCTCGTGCGGCCGATCCAGTGTTCGTATTCGCTCATGGTTGCCTCAACAATTGGCCAAGCTCGGCGGCCGGCAGGCCATCGAGATCGGTCACGGCTTTCCATATTCCCTGCGCCTCCGATCCGATAAGCTCGACGGCCTTGGTGCGCAGCCCCCGCTCGATCTCGGCGGCAGGCAATCGCGCCGACAGATCATGCGAGAACGGCACGACCCTTCCATTGGTGAGGACCACCTCGCCGACGGCCAGCATATCGCCGACAGCGGCATCGCCGGTGACATGCACCCTGGTGGCGAAATCGGCGAGCCCAGGATCATCCGCAAGCGCGTCCGTATAGGTACGGTCATTCGATGTCGGAATTTGCCGAAACACCATGCCAGCCAGCCAGGCATAGCTGAACTTGACTTCCAGACCGGTTCTCGGCCGCTTGATATCGCAGACAGAGAGCCAGCGCGGGTTGGTGAGTAGGCGTATCCCGGCAATCTCATCCATTTCCATTCCGGCCCGAACGGCGGCCAGGGCTTCGATCATTGCATGCGTGCCGTGGCAGCAGGCATGCAGCTTGTATTTGATATCCTCGAAGAGGAAAGTCCCCGGCGGCGGATTGTCCCATACGCCCCGCGCTTCGTCGGGCGCGTCGGAATGGGTTGGAACGAAGGCCTGGGCACCCATGAGGCCATCGTCGGCCGAGGTAAAGCCGGCCTTGGCAAGAAGAGCGCATTCCACCCCGTTGGAGGCGGCGATGCCGGCATTATAGGGTTTGCCCATGGTGCCGAATTGCGATTTGAGTCCGGAGGCGCGCGTGGCGGAGAGCCCAAGGGCAACCTGCATTTCCGCGCGGCTCAGCCCGAGAATGCGGCCGGCGGCAATCGTGGCGCCAAAAGCGCCGGCCGTGGCCGTCTGGTGAAAGCCCCTGTTGTAGTGGACCGTGCCAAGCACCATGCCGATCCGCACCGAGGCCTCGGCGCCAAGCAGGAAGGCATCGGCGACCGCAGCACCCGATGCGCCGATCATTTCCGCCGCTGCCAAAGCGGCCGGATAGATTGCCACGGAGGGATGGCCGATATGGCCGAAATGGGTGTCGTCATAATCCAGCGCATGGCTGGTGGCGCCGTTGACCAGCGCCGCAGCCCGCGCCGGCAACTGGCCGCCGCCGATGACGGAGGAGATTGGTTTTCCACCCTCCGCCGCTGCGAAATCCCTGAGAATTTTCGCCAATGGCTCGTTGCGGCCCGCGCGACCGCAGACCATCCAATCGAACAGCGAAAACCGCGCCACCACTCGGGCCGATGGCGGTATCGCCTGGGCCGGCAATGCCGCAAGGTCAAGCACGTGGGAGAGTGTCGTCATGCCCTGCCCTCCCCGTAGGATTTCGGCAGACCCAGGACCTGTTCGGCGATGTAACAGAGAATGAGGTTGGTCGAGATCGGCGCCACCTGATAAAGCCGCGCCTCGCGGAATTTCCGCTCGACGTCATATTCCTCGGCGAAGCCGAAGCCGCCATGTGTCTGCAGGCATGCCTCCGCCGCTTCCCAGCTTGCATCGGCGGCCAGCATCTTGGCGGTATTGGCTTCGACACCCGGATTGTGGCCGGCATCATACATGGCCGCGGCGCGATAAACGATCGCTTCGGCGGCCAGCATATGTGCATAGGCGCGCGCCAGCGGAAACTGCACGCCCTGGTTCTTGCCGATCGGCGCGCCGAAAATGATGCGCTCTTTCGCATAGGCCGAACCCTTGTCTATGAACCACTTGGCATCGCCGATACATTCCGAGGCGATCAGGATTCGCTCAGAATTCATTCCGGAAAGGATGTATCGGAAGCCCTTGCCCTCTTCGCCGACAAGGCTCGAGGCGGGAATGCGGACATTGTCGAAAAAGACTTCGGTGGTGGCGTGATTGATCATCGCCCGGATCGGACGGATGGTGATGCCATTGCCCACCAATTGCCTGAGATCGAGCAGGAAGACGGACAGGCCATCCGTCTTGGATTTCGCCTGGTCGCGCGGCGTCGTGCGGGCAAGTAGCACCATAAGATCGGAATGTTCGGCGCGCGACGTCCAGATTTTCTGGCCGTTGATGATGTAGCTATCACCATCACGTCGCGCCGTCGTCTTCAGCGCCAGCGTGTCCGTGCCGCTGGTCGGCTCGGTCACGCCGAAGGCCTGTAGCCTCAGCGAGCCATTGGCAATGCCTGGCAGCCATTGGCGCTTCTGCTCCT
Source organism: Rhizobium sp. P2_G9 (assembly GCF_056403475.1). Classification (NCBI taxonomy): domain Bacteria; kingdom Pseudomonadati; phylum Pseudomonadota; class Alphaproteobacteria; order Hyphomicrobiales; family Rhizobiaceae; genus Rhizobium; species Rhizobium sp. P2_G9. Next base: position 117,920 of record NZ_JBFUFK010000027.1, read on the forward strand.
CGCTGCCGTGGCGCAGCACCGTGCCCATCGTGTACATCTGCGCATGACAGGCGGCGGCATTGCAGCCGTTGCGATGGATTTCCTCGAGGATGACGGCGGAGGCCGTGAGGTTGAGACCCGATCCGCCATATTCCTCCGGAATCATCGCAGCGAGATAGCCTTCCTTGATCAGCGCATTGACGAAATTTTTGGGGTAGGCGCGCCGGGCATCGAGATCACGCCAATAGCTGCCGGGAAATTCGGCGCAGACCCTGGCCACGCCCTCTCGTATGTCGGCATAGTCAGCGGTCGGGTTGAATGTCGTCATGCGATGCTCCTGTTCTTTGCCGATCGCCAGATTCGTCGGAAAGGCAGAGGATGTGAAATATCAAAACCTGATCGAAGCTAGCCGAGACACCTATGACCAACCCGTCTCAGTAAACCGCTTCCATCGTCTGCTTGATCTGGCGCGCTCTCGCCAGGATGCTGTCGGCAAGCCCGTCGGGAATCCCGTCGCCGGTGAGTTCTGGCTGTAGAAGTGCTATGGTGCGCACCATGCCCGGCTCATCGATGATCCTGGTTTCATAGAGCCCTTCGGCCGCATCGCCAGCGACGGAGTGATAGGGAAGGATCGTCGCATATTCCCCAGTGCCGTCACCAACCAGTGCCTTGACAGCGGTCAGGCTGTCGAGTTCGAGCGCCGGCACCAGCGGATGGTGTCGCTCGCTGCAGACGGTATCGATGATGCGGCGCAGCTGATGGATCCGGCTCGGCAGGATCAGCTTCATCGTGTCGATGTCTTCGAGGCTGAGCGTCGGCTTGTCCGGCACGTCCTGGCTTGCCAGTACCAGGCGTTCGGAGAGAAGATTGGTGATCCGCAGATTGCCCGGCTCCGGCGGGCTATAGGTCAGCGCCAGATCGAGGCGGCCGGCTTGCATCAGATTGCGCAAGTCTCCAGAATAGGCCTCGATGACGTTAAGCGCCGCCGCACCCTGCCCCTGGCGCAGGGCCTCGCCGATGTGATCGAGAAAAAGCGGCACGATTGTCGGGCATATGCCCAGCGTCACCCGGGCCGGACTACCGGAGAAATGCTCGCGCAGGTGGTCCACAAGGCTGTCGAGGCTGTCGAGATGCCGGCGTGCCTCACTCACCAGGTAGGTTCCTGCTTCCGTCGGAACCGCGCCGCGGCCGCTGCGGGTGAAGAGTGTCACGCCAAGCTCGCCTTCAAGCAGCTTGATCTGGCGGGTCAGCGCCGGCTGGGCAATGCCGATCGCACTTGCTGCCCGTGAGACGCTGCCATTGTCGCAGACGGCGACGAAGTAGCGCAAACGCCGGATATCCATGCCATTCCGCTCGGCCTTCATGGAATTCATCGCTCCATCACGCGCGCAAGGCCGGCAGCGATCCATGCCGGAGTCGGACGGCGTTCAGGTTTTTGTGCAGGCAGCTGTCTCAAACCCTCCTCACTGGTGAATCCAAGCCGCGATCGATAAGCGAGCCACCAGACGAGCGGCACACCGATCAGCCAGAACAACAGTTGCCAGACCCACAAGGAGGGGATGCCGAGCGCCGCCGTGCGGGTGGTGAAGATCGGCTGGCTGAAGAATGTGTTGCCGAGGATGGCGCCGGGGCCGATGGCGAGGAAGGCCCAGATCAGCGTCAGCGACCACAGTGCCCCGCGTGCGTTGCGGCCGCCGAAGTCGACATGCCAGCGAGCCGCGAATTCACCATGCAGGCGGTCGCGCTGGTCCCGCTCCGCGCCACGCCTGGTGAAAATCGACACCAGCAGGACTGCGGCGAAATTGAATGACAGTCCCCAGACCACCGAATGGATGGTCAGCGGCCAGCGGCCCCATGGCAGGCGCACGAACAGGCCTTCGATCAACACCAGCCCCGCTGGCTCGGTGAAAAAGACCATGAGCATGCCGAAAATCAGGCCGGTGATCACCGCACTGCGGCTGATCCAGGGCGCGAAAGCCAATCCCAGCAGCGCCGGCAGCAATTGTGCCGCCGTCGGCAAAGCGAGGCTGGCAAAAATGGTTGATGTCAATGGCGCGTAAGCTGCGAGCATTGCGACCAGCAGATAGGCGATCGCAATCCCGATGCGGGCGGCTAGCCGTTGTCCGGCACGGCTGAGATCAGGCAGGACATAGGCGGTGATCAATTCCCGCGTCAGCAGGATTGCGCCTGTCGCGGTGAAAAACGAGATGGCGAGCTGGGCGGCCACGAGAAAAACCAGAGCAAGGCCCGCACCGATGAAGATGTCGACGGCACCAAGCTCAGTCGCAAGCGACGCAATCCCATGCCCTATCCGCGCTGCGAGAAAGGGCATGACGACAATGAGGATGCCCGCAGTCAGGCCGGAGATAATCCACACGCTGCCGCGCGCCAAGGCCGAACCGCTTTTCGAGCTTATGCCGAGATAGAGGAAGGCCGGCGACACGACGGCGCCGATGAAGGCCAGCGCCGTCGACGCGATGCTCACGCAGGTGAAGAGGCCGCCGGCAACCTGGCCCTTGCCGATGCCGGCCGAATATTGGATCACACCCGGGATCTGGTCGGCCAGAATCCCTTTTGCCACCGGAATGCCGGCATGCAGGAAACCTGGGGAGGCAAGAACGATCTCGGCAAAACCGCTCACGGTCAGGGTCAGCACCGCGACCAGGACCGATTGCAACGCGACAATGAAGATCGTCGCGCGCCATCCGCCGATGACGGCAGGCAGGAAAAGGAAGAAGGCTTCTCCCCAGATGGCCGTCACACGCGGGATCGCTCCGCCGCTGATCTCGGCAATCAGGCTCCCGGTGCCGGACAGCAGGCTGGCAGACAGTGGCAACCCGAACAGAGCCGCAAGCGCCATCATCACGATGCGCAAAGTGATGCTCTGGTAATAAGCACCGATCGCCTCGCCTGGGCTCGTCCAACCGGAAATCCTGGCGGCAAGCCATATCCGTTTCTGAATGAGCAGCATGGCCAGCGCCGCAAACAGCAGGCCGATCGCGACGTGGCTGGCCTGCAGGCCAAACGTGCTGGTCAGGACAATGTGGTCCGTCAGGCGGTAGCTGGCGACGCAAATGCCGCCGAACGAAAACATCACCGCCCATCCAGGGAGGGTCGGCTGGCCGCCTTCGAACCAATCGGATGCAGGCGCCGAACGCGCCATGCGGGCGGCGATGTAGACGCCGTAGGCGGCAAGGACCGTGAGGAGAATGACAAGCAAAGACGTCATTTGCGGCCTCTCCGATCCCGCAATTGCGAGGACCGCTTGGGGTTGTTGTCACGAATGATGTCGAAGAACTCGAAGGCACCGCGCGCACCTGCCCGGGTGACCATGTAGAAGATTACGGTCGCCACCAGCACCGCCATCCCGCCAACCACAATGAGGAAGTTTCGTTCCGCGAAGCCTGGGGCAAACAACGTCGCCATCACGAAAGCCAGGACGCCTGCGAGAAACAGCACCAGTGCCAGCGCCACCTCGGGGGCGGTGAATCCCGTGTGCAGCACCGCATTGACAACGACATGCGCAGCAAAGCCAGCGAGGATCGCACCGAAGCCGGCAGCAATCCAAAGCGGTCCGCCTCCGCCGAAGCCATAGTGGAACAGCGCCAGGGCTACGAATCCCGCCGGGATCCACACCGCCATGACGAGACCATGCCGGTCAAGCCGTGCTGCGCTGTCGTCTTCGGGTGTCATCGGTCAAATTCCTCCTATGCCTGCGCGGCAATTGCATGTGACCTGCTGCATAAGTCGCTTGCTCCCTCTTCTCCCCAGCGGGGAGAAGTGCCGAACGAATGTGAGGCGATGAGGGGGCGCCCCACCCGCGGCAGCCCCCTCATCCGGCCCTACGGGCCACCTTCTCCCCGCCGGGGAGAAGAGGGAGTCCGGCGTCAATGCCCCGGCCAAACGCAGCGTTTCGCTCATATCCGACGATTCTCCCCCCTCCGATCACCCATCAATCATCATCCTTGCCGGACTTGCCGCCCGGCACTGGCGGGAAATTGCGGAACGACATGCCGCCGGCCGAACCGAGATTCTTGAGCGGCAGGCCGATCTCCTCCATCAGCCCGTCGACGAAGGCCACCTGGGTGCGGTATTTCATCGCCGAATTGACGACCTGGTCGGGAATATTGCCTCCCGACGGCGAACCACCACCGCCGGCGCTGCCGGTTTCGGATGGGCTGTTGAGGCCAGGCAGGCCATCGACCTGCAGGATCTTGATCGATTCGATGTTCTCCATCGGCTTGACGCTTTCGCGGATGATCTGCGGCAAGGTCTTGACCAGATGCTCGTAAATGGCGCTGCGGCGGGCCTCGTCGCTGCGCATGTTCTCCGCCTCGTTGAGCTTGCGATTGCCTTCGGCATCCGTCTCATAGCGCACCTCGGCGGCCTTGGATTCGGCAATCTCGCCCTGGGCGCGGTGTTCGACTGCGAGCTTTTCGGCTTCAGCATGTTTGACAACCCGAAGAGCTTCACGCTCCGCCGCCGCCTCGGCGGTGATGACCTCCACCTTCTTGTTACGCAAAGCGCTTTCCTCGGCGCGCACTGTCGCCACCTGCTCTTCGACAGCAGCGAGTTGCTTGCGGGCTTCCGCCTCGCTGGTACGGGCAACAGCTTCCTCGATTGCCTTGTTGACCACGGTGATCAGGCGCCGTTTCTCGGCGAGATCGATCTCCATGTCCTGCTCGATGACGAAGCGGTCGATATATTTCGAGGCGGCGATGCGCATCTCCTCGATTTCACGATTGGCGACGATCGCCGCATCCTCGACCTTGCGCAGGCTGACGGTCTCGGCGAGCTTGATACTTTGCTGCTTGGCGATCTCCTGCTGCGCGACATCCTCATCCTTCTTGATGCGCTCGACCTCGATGGCGTGCTTCTTGGCGATCACGGCCCGCTCTTGTTCCGCCGCAGCCTGCTCGTTGGCGACGCGGACGAGTTTTTCCTTATCGACCGAGAGGAGCTCGATTTCCCTTTGGGTGTCGAGGCGGCGTGCCTCCACATCACGTTCCCGATCGAGCCGCGCGTGTTCGATCTCGGTGGCGGTGCGGCTATCGAACACTTCGATCTCCAGCCGCGACTTGATCTCGGCTTCCCGCACCTGCCGCTCGCGCTCGATGCGCTCGGCTTCGATCTGCTGCCGGGTGAGGATGCGTTCCGTCTCCAGCCTGGTACGCGAAGCGATCTCGATGAGCTCGGTTTCCTTCTGCCGTTCGATCTCCAGTGCCCTGAATTCGTTCTGGGTCCGGATCCGCTCGGAATCGATGGCGTGATCCTTGGCGATCTGGATGCGTTCGGATTCTTCTTCGGCCTTGAGCTTGGACTGGGTAATGGCTATCGCCGAGGTCGACCGTTCCGCCTCGATTTCGGCAAGCTGGGCAACGCGTCGGATCTCGATGGCGCGCGCCTGGTCGATGCGGGCATATTCGAGGTCTCGATCGATCTCGAGCGACCGCTGTTCGGCTTCATAATCCCTGAACTTGATGTCGATGCGAGCTTCGTTCTCGATCTTGTTGCGCTGTTTGCGGCGCGACTCGATCTCTTCGGTCAACTGCGTCAGACCTTCTGCATCGAAGGCATTTGCCGGATTGAAGACCGAAATATCGGACTGGTTGAGGGATGTGAGAGAGGCGTTTTCGAGTTCGAGGCCGTTGGTGCCGAGCGTCTTGCCGGCGATCTCGGCGACGCGGCCGATGTAGCCGGCGCGGTCCTGATGGATCTCTTCCATGGTCATCGAGGCGGCGACCGACGACATCGCGTCGACGAACCGGCCTTGGATGATCTCCTTGAGCGCCATCGGGTCTTCGGTGCGTGACCCGAGCGTGCGTGCCGCGGTCGAGACGCCTTCCGGGGTGGCGACGACCCGGACGAAGAACTCGGCGACCAGATCGACGCGCATCTTGTTGCGCGTGATCAGCGACTGCTCGCCAATCCGGCGGATTTCAACCGGGATGGCGTTCATGTTGACCACGGTTATGTCGTGGATGATCGGGATCACCAAGGCCCCGCCGCCCATCACCACCCTCTCGCCACCGGAGCCGGTGCGCACAAAGCTCTGGTCCTTGGACGAATGACGGTAGAGCCAGTGGAGGAGATAGACCCCCACCGCGATGAGGATTGTCAGCAGGATAATGATTGCGATTGCATCAGCACCGGTCATTGTCGTGTCCTTTCGTCAGGCAGCCGCCTTTGGAAGTTCGGTCGCGCTCAGTAGCGTTCCTGGCCGGCAACGGCCAAAACGATGAGCGACGGAGTGATGAGATTGATGAGATCGAAGAGCGTGTAGAGAGCGACGACGCCGGAGGCCTGCCCGGCTCCAATGACAACGTCGACGAAGTGCAGGATGGGATAGATGGCCCAGCCGATCGTCAGGATCAGGCGGATCCAGAAATATCCGAGCCGCACCGGGCGGCTACTTTTGCGCACGATGTCGGCCATGGCGCCGAAATACATTTCGCCGAGGATATAGAGCCAGAAGCCGATCGAGAGCAGTACGCCAAGCGTGCCGTTGAAGAAGCCGGCATCGCCGAGATAACGCGAGAACACCATCAGAAGGGCCGCTGCGGTCATCCGCCAGAAGACGCCGACCGGCACCTTGCCGAGGGCTGAGACGAAGAAATAGATGGCCGCGACCTGCAGCGGATGCACTGTGAACCAGGCGGAAAAGCGGATGCCGCCGCTCGTCTTATGGGCCGTCAGCCACAGCGAGGTCGCACCGACATAATCGAGCGACGATGCCAGGGCGGCGACGCCGACCATGGCGAGCGGCACCCGCCATTTCTCATTGCTCCAGCTCAGTCCGAGGAAACACAGGATCGCCGTCGAGAAGGTGGCCAGCAGGGCGCCGGCATAGGCGCTGCTGACCACATCCTGTGTTGTGTAGAGTGCTCCGAACATGTCTTTCCCCTTAGACTTGCCTTAGACTTGGGCTCTGATGTGCGGTGACCGGCCGTAAAGGGCCACCATCGGCAGGATCAGAAGACCGAAGATGAATTGTTGCCACTCGTATTTCAGACCGATGCCGATCAGGAACGAGCTCAGGACCTGCAGAACCAGGACGCCGATGACCGTGAAGCCATAGCCGCCATAGCCGCCCATCAGCGAGGTTCCGCCGATGACGACCGCAGCCAGCGTGGTGAAGAGATAGGGGTCGCCGACACCGATATAGCCGCCACCGGACCAGCCGAGCAGCAGCGAGCCGGTCAGTGCAGAGAAGACGCCTGATATCGTGTAGGCGAGCGTCCAGTATTTGAGCTCGGAGACGCCGATCAGTCTGGCCGAGCGGCGGTTTCCCCCGAGCGCATAGACATAGCGGCCATAGGCGGAATAACGCAGCGCCACGATGACGATAATGGCGAGCGCGATCCAGATGAGGATGGTCGGCGGAAAAGCCAGCCCGAAGGTCTTGCCGTTCATCGCTGCAAGATTCTGCAGCCAGGGCGGCACGGTGCCGAAGACATTGCCGGAAAAGGCCGAGCCGATCGAGGTGAGGATCTGCGTCAGGCCGGCCACGGCAAAGCCGACGCCGAGGGTCAGGATCAGTGCCTGTCCCTGCAGCCTGTAGCTCAATATCCCGTTCAGCAAGCCGATGGCTCCGCCGATCACCAGGACGAAGCCGACCGCCACATAGGAGGGGACGCCAAGGCTGATGAGGAACAACAGGCCGATATTCGAAGCACCGATCAGGAACGGGATCGACAGGTCCAGACCACCCATCAGCGCCACCAGCGTCTGTCCGACGCAGGCAATGCCGAGAAACGAGGCGAACAGCAGGATCGCCTTGACATTGGCGGCCGACAGAAAGCCTTTGATCGTGAACGACGACACGACGATCAGCGCCACGAGCACGATCAGGCCGATGAAGGCGCTGCGGCCATGGGCGAAATAGCCCGAGACCTTGAAGGCGAACAGCAGGATCGCTTCCAGCACCAGGAAAGCAATCAGGTTGGTGATGGAGCGAAAGCCCGGCACCGATGCAGTGACGATCAGATAGGCGATCAACAGGATCGCCATGGAGATGATCATCACGCGATTGGCCTGCCAGAAGCTGCGATTGCCTGAAGCGGTCTCCACTGCGGCCGGCAGCTGCCGCTCGGCCCGCCTGCTCTCGAAGATGACGACGACATAATTCAGCAGCCAGAGCAGCACTGCGACAGAGACGACCGTTGAAAGAATAACCTCCTGCGCCTTCATGCCCTGGCCAAAACCGACGCCGAAGCCGATGGCGGCGATGATGACGGTGAGTGCGAGATTGATCCAGATCATCACCGCCGATCGCGGGATCGGCAGCAGTTGCAGTCTGGGCTCGCGGCCAGGACTGGGATTGATGTCGGTCACGGCTGGGCTCCCTTGATGAGAGGCAGATGGCTTTGCCATGAGATCACGGCAAACAGCAGCACAAGCAGGACTGCGATGAACAGATAGAGGAACAGGCCGAGGTGACGCGTCCGCGCTTCGGCATTGATGACGCGTGCAATGAAGACGAATATTGCAAGCGCGCCAACAACCAGGAGTGCGGCGGCCTGGATCGGCGACAGGGCAATGCCTAGACCGCTATCCTGCGCCGGAACCGTGATCAGATAGCGGGTCAGCAGCGGCCCGGCCGGAACTGCGGCTGTCTCCGCCGGCAGATAGCTCGCCGATGTCGCCACCTGCAGCATGATGCCGATCACCACTGAGGCTAGAACGACGAACGCACCCCAGGGCGAAATGAACGAGATATGCCGGCCGATGATCGGCACAAGCAGCGTCAGCAAGAGCGACAGGACGAGGATGACGCCATAGCTCATCTGCGTGACGAAGGCCTGGATCGCGCCGAAATTGAAGGTCGCGAGCACGAAGCCGATCAGGTAGAGATTGACGGCGCCCAGCAGTGCGCCGGTGACCCCACCGCGCCCACCCGCCAGACTGACGCCACCCAGAACGAGCGCGGTGACCGCCGTCAGCGTCATCGTCGTGCCCTGGGTCGGATCGCCGGACGAGATGAGCGCCGTGTAGCAGATCGCACCGAGACCGACGAACAGTCCGGCGATCACATGGGCGCCGATGCGCACGATATTGATCCGCACCCCACTCGTCCAGGCGGCCCGCTCGTCGTAACCCATCATGCGAAGGTTGGTGTAGAATGGCGTCAGGGTGAAGAGCAGCCAGCCGGCAGTGGCAATCAGGACGATCAGCAGCACAGGCGAGAAAATCGTCTGGCCAAGACCCCAGCTTCCCATCCAGTCCGGCGCCGTGCCGCCGGGACGCTTCAGGATCACCAGATTGATGCCGGAAAGCGCCAGGAAGCCGGACAACGCCACGATGATCGGCTGCACCCTGACCCAGATGACGATAAGGGCGAAGATAAGCTGGTAGATGACGCCGAGCCCCAGCGCGACGAAGAACACGCCGAACGGACCGGTAACCACGCCGAGCATGTTGAGCTTGACGATCGACACGTTGATGAAGGCAAGCAGCGGCCCGACCGCCAGATCGACGGTACCGCGGCCGGCGACCGCCAGCGACATCAGCGAATAGGTGGCAAGCACCAGGGGGGCAGCGACGATGATGGCGCTGCCGAAACCGGACAAGGATACGAGGCTTGGATTGCGGATGGCAGCCGTGCTCAAGAGCACCGCGATCAGAAAGATCGGCACCAGAAGATAAGTGCTGGTCGTTGAGGATCGTTCCGACATGATGGCGGTACTTTTGTCCATGGGCGAAGGGGTCAGGCGCCGCCCCGGTCGGCGCCTGAACGTTTCTTAGAGATCGATGACGCGACGGCCGCTCGGCCGAGCATTCGACGCGGACGCCTGCGTCGCGGTTGAAGGCGCCATGCCGCGCCCGGAGCCGCGGCGTTCCGGATCGTTCTGCAGGATCTTCTTGAGCACTGGCGTGATCACATCCTTGAACTTCGCCGGATCTTCCGATGTCGGGAAATGTCCGCCGGAGAAGATTGTAACCTCGCTGTTCTTGACCTTTTCCGCGGTGCGTTCGGTCATTTCCGGCGTGCAGGCGAAATCATATTCGCCGGTGAGGAAATAGATCGGCGTCCGGCCGGAAATCTTGCTCGTCTGGTCGCGGAAATCGCTGTCGACGGAGTAGAAATACAGGTCGCCCTTGAAAATGCCGGGGCCGCCCTGGGCGTAGTACCACCAGGTCTCCCAGCGGTAATCATCCGGGCTCTCCGGCGACATCAGGCCGAACACGGATGTCGCCACCGCCTCGCCGCCATGGATATGCGGATGGTGCAGCGGATAGATCCACCATCCGGGCGAATAGTCACAAGCTTCCAGCGCAATCAGCGCCGAGAATTCACTCTCGTATTTCAGCGCCAGGTGCAGGCAGATATTGCCGCCCATGGACTGGCCCATGACCACCGGTCTTTTGAGATCGAGTGCCCGGCAGAAGGCGACGATGAACTCGCCATAAAAACTGGTCGTCAGCTTGTATTCGTCCTCCATCAGATGGAAGTCGGCTGGCGGGATCGACTTGCCGTGCCACGGCATGTCGAAAGCGATCACCCGGAAATTGCCTGATATATCGGGGTCGCAGAGCTGATGGCGATATTGCCTGCCATCGGTGCCGGCGGTGTGCAGGCAGACCATGGGAATGCCCTCGCCGGTTTCTTCATAATAGGTCCGGTACGTCTTGCCCTGGCAGGTCACGTAGACATAGCGCCCGATGATCGGATCGTGCTGGTTCATCTTCCCCTCCCGGATCACACTTGCCGCATCAGCGACAGCATCCGCGTCAAGGCGCGAATGTTCTGCCAGAACGGAAGCTGGTTGCCGTCAATCACCAATTGTTTGTGCAACGGATGCGCCATTGCCCAGATGTCGTTGAACATCGGCGGCGGGATCGGCTGGCTGAATTTCGACCAGGCGGTGGACGGTGCCCTGAGCGCGAATTCGAAGCCGAAATCGTTGGGGACGAGGCCTTCGGCAATCCTGACGATCTTGCCGCTGCGCACCTCGATCAGGAACTCCGTCTCGTCCACACCGAGCACGAAGCGATTGGTGAAGAACTTGCCGATCACCGGCAGAATCCTGTCTTCATTGACGCAGCGCGCCCAGCGTTCGATCCATTCGAGATCGAAGCTCTTTCTGCTGCCGTATCTACTCATGCAGTCCTCCTGTCAGTTCGGCAGATGTTTCCAATATTGGCAATGGTTTGCGGGCCGGCCCGTAGACGGCGGTGAACGAGGCCTGGTCTATGGCGACCGGCAAGACTGCGGCGGCGAAGGCGGCGAGATCCGCGTCCGGAGAGATCGACAGTCTCTGTGTCTTGAGGGCGTAGAGGGTGAAGACGTAACGGTGCCGCCGGTCCGGCGGCCAGGGTCCGCCCCAGCCTCTGCCAAAGCCCGGTATCTTGAAAGTGACGAAGTCGGAGTTGAGCTCTACAGCCCCTCTCGGCATGGCGAGGCTGCCGCTGGCCCCCTCGGGCAGGTCACGGATATGGCCGGGAATGTCGCAGACCAGCCAATGGGCGAAACTGCGGGGGAAGTTGAAGGCTTCCGGCAGGTCGGGATCGGTCACCGACAATGCAAAGCTTTGCGTCCCCTCGGGAACGCCGGACCAGCGCAGTCTCGGCGACAGACGGCTGTCCTCCGAAAAACGCTCAGGAATGACCGCACCCTGAGGAATATCCGGTGCGATGAGCAGGAAGCCGGACTGGTTCATCTGATCCTCATTGGTTGTTTTGCTGGTGATGCGGACCGGCCGCGCCGCCGGCCGGCCATCCTCCGCCCAGATGGACCGGAACAGCGGACCGGCGGCGACCACGTGATCACCGTCATCGCTCGCGTGATGGTGCGGATCAGCTTCCTCCTCAGCCACGGCCTCGCCCGGCAGCGCAGCCGTCGCCCGCCGGCCGAACATGGCGTTGAGGATCACATGCGTGTCGAAAGGCGGTTCGAAATCCGAGGAAATGGTGCCGTTGCGGAACACATGCACCCGTGAGCAAAGATTGAGGAATTCCTCGATCTCAGAAGACAGGAACACGACCGCATTGCCGCGGCCGGCGAATTCGCGCAGGTTGCGGTAGAGATCGAGCTTTGCGCCGATGTCGATGCCGCGCGCCGGATCGTTCAGCACCAGCACGACCGGCTTCTCGGCAAAAGCCCTGGCGATCAGCACTTTCTGCTGATTGCCGCCCGAAAGTGAGGTGATCAGATTGTCCCGGTCACCCATCTTGATGGCAAGCTTGCTCGATTCCCATTCGAACACCGGCACGAGCTTGGTGCGGTTGATGAAGTTGAACCAGCCACCGGCCCGATAAGCCCTGTAGACGGGCAGCATCATATTCTCGAAAATGCCGAGATTGGCGAAGATGCCCTCCTTCTTGCGGTCGCCCGACACATAGCTGATGCCGTTTTCGCGGGCCGAGTGGAGATCGGCAACGGTTTCCGCCACTTTCTCCCGGATCATGGCGATACGGCCGCCCATCAATGGCTGAACGCCGGCGATCGCGCGGACGAAATCCGCCTGGCCCTGGCCATCGAGCCCGGTAATACCCACCACTTCCCCTGGATAGAGCGTGAAGTCGAAGGGCGCCGCCTCGGGCCACACCCGGACCTCGCTCATGCGCAGGACGGCGGAATCGGACAGCCGGCTCGCCGAGACCTGACTGCCCTGTGCCTTTTCCCGCTCCGGGCCGGCTATGAGGGCGAGGATGCGCGCCTCGGTGATTTCATCCTTTTCGAGCGTCCCAACGGTCCGGCCATCGCGCAATACCGTGGCTCGGTCGGCGATGCGCACGAGTTCGGCAATGCGGTGCGTGACGATCATGATCGCACAGCCGTGCTTCTTCATCTCCCGCATCTTGCGGAACAGGCGCTCGGTGGATTCAAAGTCGAGCGCGGCAGAGGATTCGTCGAGGATCAGCACCTTGGGTTCGGTGAGCAGCGCTCGCATGATGGTGATCCACTGCTTGATCGACAGCGGCAGCTCTCCTGCGGGCATGTCCAGATCGATCGGGAAGCCAAGCAATTCCGCCATCAGGGCGCCGGCTCTGCGATACCGCTCTTCGCGTGGCAGAGATGAGCCCAACAGGCCATCGGCACCCAGATAGAGATTGTCGAGCACGGAGCATTCGTCGGCGACGAGCACTTCCTGGAAGACGTTGGAGATTCCGAGTTCACGCGCCTCATGCGGGGTGGTTGCAGCCTTGCCGAGGATGGAAACCTGGCCGCTGTCGGGGATCAGAACGCCGGAAATCACCTTGGCCAGTGTGCTCTTTCCGGACCCGTTGCCGCCGATAATGGCGTGGACTTCGCCCTCGAAGGCCCGCAGCGACACGCTGGCCAACGCGACGGTCGGACCAAAGGTCTTGCGCACCTCGGATATTTCGACGGAGACGGTGGCCATCGCAGCGTCCGGCAGGAGTTCAGGTCAGAAGCACCGCCATGGACCTCAGCCCATGGCGGTTGCTCGCGGCATCGTCACTTCTTGGGAGTGTATTTTTCCGGATCGGCCGGGTGCAGGAAGAACTGGTCGAGATAGGAAGCGCTCGCCCATTTGTCGATGCCCGGATGGTACCAGCCGTCGGAGTCCTCGCTGCAATCTGCCGGGATCGCCTTCATCATCTCGTCCTTGGACATGGTGATCGGCTTGGCGAGGATCGACTGCACCTTCGGGCCCTGGCCCTCGAGCGTCCGCATCATGATATTCCAGATCATCTCGAAATCGTCGCCGGGCGGCCAGGCATGGATTGCCGACGAGATGAAATCCGGATTGTGGCGCCAGTAACAGAGCGCACCAAGTTCAGAGCCGATGGTGATCGGGATCATGTCCCGGCCGGACTGTTTCATGGCCCGCAAGGCACCGAGTTCGGAGGCCGATTGGATGATGATGCCGTTGAGATCTCCGGGATTGGTCGCCATCCATTTCTGGATTTCCGCCTGCGCCACCTGGTCGGTCCACATGCCGGCGATCTGGCCTGCGATGGTGATATCGGGATATTTGGCAAGTGCCGCCTGGATGCCGGTGTTCTGGCTGTCGGATGCGGAGGTGCCGGGAATACCCTCGACGACCAGCACATTGCCCTTGCCGCCAATCTCCTTGGCCATCCATTCTCCGAGCATACTGCCGCCGACAACGAAGTTCGCCGAGGAGTTGATCGAATAGGGGCTGGTCAGGTAGCCGATGCCGGAAAACACCGGTACGCCCTTGGAATGCGCATATTCGACCGTCTGATTGAGAGCCGTCGGATTGGAGCAGCAGACGATGATGGCGTCGACACCCTGGTCGACCAGCTGGCGCATCTGCTGGATCTGGACGGAGTCATTCAGGTTGGACTGGGTGATGATCACGTCGGACACCAGGCCCAGCTTCTTCCATTTGGGAATGATCGTGTTCTGCAGGCGATCCATGACCGCGGCGCGCCAGGTATTGCCGGCGTAGCTGGATGCATAGCCGATCTTCCACGGCGGCGGCCGCTTGGCGACGAAATCGCGATAGGCGCTGTCACCGATCGGCTGACTTGGGTCGAGCATCGCCTTGGAATAGAGCTCTTTCTGAATAGTGTCGGGAAGCTCGTTCACGCCCGCGATGGCGTGGCCGGCAAAGGCAAGGGATGAGGCAAGCGCCATCGTTCGCAGCGACGCTGCGGCAAAGCTTTTCATGAAATCCTCCCTGGATGCTAGATGATCTAGCGCGTGGCCCTCCTCCAGGGCCGGCTCGATAGTCCAGGAAAGCCGCACAAACGCAAAATAGGTTTTTCGTATACCCGCTATACTGTGGAGGTATAGGCTTCACGCACCTTGCGCATCGAGTTTGCGGTCCTGGGACGTGCAACTGCCACTGTTGCTAGTACCTCTGCACAGAGGATTTGACGGTTTGGTTTGGCTGCAATGTTGGCAGGCAGTTGTGGTGGATGAGTAGTTCGACACTGCGTGCGATGCGTGGCTGCCTGCGGATCAGGCCGTTGCTTTCGAGCGTGAGCAGCATCTGGTGG
>NZ_JBFUFK010000028.1:0-119585 GCF_056403475.1 Rhizobium sp. P2_G9
TGCCGCGGGCGGCACTGCTCGCCCCGTTGACGGTCAAAATGCTGCAGCGCGCCCCTGACCCGCCGCGCAAGCACCGACATCACCGCTGAACCCTCGAAAACGCCCGCCGAAAGCAAATTCAAAAACAAGTGTGAGATATCCGGGCTAGCCGTTCCAAATTTGGCAATCAAAGCTTCTTCCACCGAGCGAGCCTCCGCCTTCGACATAGATGATAGGCCTGGAATCGCGGAGACTGAAATTCCTTTATTGCTCATGTGTTGGGCGCTTCGCACCTCAACCGTTTGTGTAGTTATTCCGACATATTGCGGCTGCTTTTGGCTATTCAACGAATGATATACGTCGTAATTTCCAGGAGCAATATCTACTGCCTCGGGGCCGGCTTTGAAAGCGTTCTTGATACTGTTGGCAATTGCAGGGACTTTGTCGACCTTGTAATTTCCAGGAGCGATATTTACCGCCTCGGGGCCGGCTTTGAGAGCATTTTTGATACTGTTGGCGATTGCGGGGACTTTGTCGGCGCCCCATAGTGAGAATCACTGCAGGCCAATGAATCACAAACGATCGTCAATCCGAAAGCCGCGTTAACCTGACTTCCCCACCGCGAGCTAAGTGGACGTCTCGGTTGGTTGCATATGAGGATTGTAGTAAGATGCCACAGCTATTGCAATCTTAACGATGCGAGAGATACCTGATTCGACGCTGTTCGAAGCGACATGAAACTGCTCTTCAGACCCTGGACTAATTTCAAATTTTGCATAATGAAATGAGCCCGTCAGATAATAGTCTTGGGCGTTAACATATATATCGCCTGATTTAGGATATATGCTGCTCACATAAAAGTTCATTCTTCCATTGTATTTCAATTTTATGTCAATATGTGCCGTCATTGAGCCGTAAATTATGGCTGGGAACTTGAATTCAATACTTTTTTGCCCTCTAGAGCTTTCTATTACTACGCTGTCAAATGCGGTGCCATCAAAAAAGTCACGTTTTATGTTCCGGAGACACTGATCTATCGCCGGGAACTTCTGGTCAAATGATCCAACGACTGGTCGTTGGTAATCTATACTCTCGCGCCACCGTGAAGCGGTTTCAACGATGCAGTTGTATTTAAGGTTGTGTTCAGCTGTAACTGGCTGCCCTGTGATACACGAAAGGCGCTCCGCGTCTAAAATTTCAAGTATCGATTGACGCGACATCGGTACAAATTCGATGAATGGCAGGTCGAGTATATTGGTGCGGGTGGGATAATTAAGGCCCTCGAAACTACCTCGATGATTGTCGAAATCAGCCAACATGGCTTTGGTCCGAACAAGGACGATTTCACTTTCTGGTTGCATGTTAGAAAAGTAGCGCATTGGTGTCTCCTGCCTCAAGTCACGGGATTTGCGATGCTGCGTATGCAAGTCCCCACCCAATTGTTGCAAGCACCCCCATAAAAGTAGCCGTTTTCGCATTCCGTTCAAATTCCTTGGAGGGCCCGTAATCGCTATTCAGTCCCTCGGAAGCCGTAGAGTCAGCTCTTGAAGCTTGATTCATGGACGATACTTCAGCCTCACGACCCTTTTTATTCACGTTTGTGAGTGAATAGTACACAATACCTGGGACTGTGCCTACATAAGTTCTGACAGTTTTCAACTGACCGTCGGTGCCTGTAATCGTGCCCTGAATCTTTCCGCCTCCAAAGTACTTCGAAAGAAAGTCAGTGGAAGCGAACGTTAAGCTTACGTGATGCTGGCGCGCAACCTGCGACCAGGCCCTCTGCTGTGCAAGGTCACGATCCTTCAATGGCCCGTCGTGAACGTGTGTCACTGGCTTGTAGTCTAAAGTAGAAAGTGCAGCTGGACCTGTAACCAAGCTCCCATCAGGCCGATGCGGATCTTTTGAATCGATGCCAAATGCGCTTCTAAATATCTCACCTAACGTCCTTTCGGGAGTGTATCCAGCTCGTACAGTTGGACCATCGTTGGCACCCAATAATGAATGAACTGCAATGCCGTTTGTTCCGTTGTAATCGAAGTCAAGATGGCCATTCGGATCGCTCTTATTAATTGGGTCGCCTTCGGCATAAGAATACCTGTTCGTACCAACTCCATCCTTAATCGGATCCCAGTCATCTGGTGATATAAACCTACCAGTATAAGGATTCATATAGCGGGCGTGGAGGTAGATAAGATTTGCGTCTTTGTCGAAACGCTCGCCGATATATTTCTTCGCGAGTATGCCGACTGCTGTTGGCGCAGCTCCAGTAGTCGAGTCGAACGGCTGGCCATAGGCCTGATAGACGATGGGGTCTCGTTGGTTTGTCCCACTGGTCAGTATGCGTACCGAAGCCTGATGATCACGGTGAAGGAACCACTGAGTAGTGCCGTCGACTTCGACATCCATATGTGGATAGCGCGTGTATTTCCACGTGCTGGTGCCAGGAGGAAGATCCATCTCGGCCTCCGCATCTGGATACAGTGTGATCTCATTAGTGGTCGAGACTCGCTTTGAGAGTTCTCCATCCGGCCCGTAAAAATATTTGGTTGAGACCGTCTGTCCGCTCTTTGTGACCGTCAACAGCCGGTTGGCGTCGTCCCAGGTATAGGTCGCCGTGCCGTCGGTGAGCGTGTTGCCATTGGCATCATACGTCACCGCCACCCCATTCAGCTTGGAGATCGCATGCGGCGGCTTGTTGGAGTTGCCGTAGACCATGGTGACATTGCTGGCCGTCGCCGAGGTGATATGTGTCCGCTGCGTCAGATTGCCGGCGGTGTCGTAGGTGAAGTCTTCCTTCAGCGGCCCCACATACTGTCCGGAATAGGCAGAGGTCAGCCGGTCGGACCCATCATAGGTATAGGTCCAGCTGTTGAAGTTCAGCCCACCACCATCGATGGCCGTGATGCGGCCGATATTGTCGCGGGTATAGGTGTTGTTGATCAGGTTCGTGCCGCTCGACTGCTTGGTGACCAAGGTCTTCAGCCAGCGGCGGTTGAGGTCATAGGTGAAGTTGGTCGTCACGCCGTTGGCATATTGGATCGAGGTGGTCTGGCCATCGAGCTCGTAGGTGATCGACGGGATATAGCCGCCCGGGATTTTCGTCAGCTGGCCCTTTTTGTTATATTGCCAGGGGCTTGTCGAGGTGCCGACCTGCAGATCGGCAGTGCTCGACGTGGCGCCGAAATATTCCTTGTAGATCGGCAGTTTCGACGCGCGGTCATAGGTGGTGGTCGTCGTGCTGACGACGGGCGTGCTGGCCCCGGCATTGATGGTCGAGACCTTCTTCCGCAGCTGCCCATTGTCATTGTAGTAGAAGCGCTGCTCGGCATAGTTCGCGTCGCTGGTCGCCAGGCCATTGGTCGCCAGTGTCAACTGCCCCTTGCAGTCCGTTGTGGTGTTTTGCGGCACTTCCAGGCAGTCATAGGTATTGACCGCGATATAGGTCGGCGAACTGCTGTTGCCGGTGTACTTCTTCGTCACCCGATCCATGCCGTCATATTTGATCGTCGTGACGATATTGCGGGCATCGGTCTGGGTGCTCAGGCGATTGGCGGCGTCATAGGTGTATGTCCAGTGCCCCATATCGGGGTCTGTGGCATCGGTGCGATTGCCGGCCAGGTCGTAGGCGTAAGCCCAGCGCAGGCTGGGAGTGCTGATGCCGAGCGGATCGGCCACGCCGACCAGCCGTCGAAGATTGTCGTAGGAGGCTGCATAGACGATGTTGAAACTGTCGCTTGCGGCCGGCCCCTTGCGCCGGAGCAAGATCACGTCGCCATCGCTCGACGTCGTCGTCTCGGTCTTTGCGCCGATCTCATCGGTCACGGTGACGATGCCAAGTGGCAGGTTGCTGGAACCGCTCGATGATGTGGCCGTCTGCAGACTGTAATTCGTTGTCTTGGATGTTGTATCCGGATTGGTCGCCGTGATGACGCGATCGCCCCAGTCATAGGCGAAGGTATTGAATTTCGGTGTTTCGGTCCCATGCGGCAGGGACTGTTTGGCGATATTGCCATGCACATCGTAGACCACGTCGACATTGGCGTCCGGCGAAGACGTGTCACCAGCAGTCAGCGTCGAATACACCCGCCCGAAGCCATCGATGAACTTGACGGTTCTGGTCAGCGTGCCATCGGGCAGGGGAGACTGGATGACGACCCGCGGCGGCGTTCCCGACGGGCCGCTGGCGATGGCGTCCACATTGCTTTCATCGCTGTAGTCTGTCGTCGTATAGGCATTCGTCGCGAGGTTTTCGACCCGCTCCTCGCGGCAGAACTCGTCATAGCTGTGGCGCGTGGTGATGCCGTTCGGATCGGTCTCGTCGCCGGCGTCCTCGCAGGTCAGGTTGTTGCTGTAGGTGGAGGTCAGCGTTGTGTTGCTGTCGACCAAAAGGTCCATTTGCGTCGGGCGCAGCAATTGCGCGTCGGTATAGGAGAAGATCGTCCGCTTGAGCACGTCCGAGCCACTCTTCACCGTCTCGACGGTCTTGTTGCCCAGGCTGTCATAGGCGTAGGTGATTGTCGAAGAGGCGTTCGTATTCGCGTTCTGGTAGACCCGCTGCTGCGCCAGGTTCGCATTGCTTGGCGAAACGTTCGGCGTGGCCGTAATATCCGCATTGCCGTACCAGAAATCGGTCTGGGCAATGGCCGCCGTATTGTCGCCCATTGCACCGCTCGGCGACGTGCCGGACGGGCCGGCAAATGTATATTGCCGATAGGGCAGCGAGACGATGTAGCTGGCATTGTTGTAGATGAACCACTTGTCGATCCGCTTGCCGTCGCCGGCAATGTCGGTATCACCAGACGTGCCGAAGGGGCTCGCCAGAGCGTCGGACGGGCTTCTCCCCGGCGTCACCAGGCCAAAATCCCGATCGTGCAGGATATTGCCGTAGACGTCATAATCGCGAGTGGTCTTCAGCGTCTGGACGCTGCCGTCCTCGCGCAGATAGGTGTGGGTGGCGATATTGAAGGCGCTGTAGGGCAGTTGCACGGCCTGGACGCTCCAGGCGTCGTCCACCATCTTATGCCAATTATCGTTCTCGTCGTAGAACACCTGCAATTCCGGCAGGCCGAAGCTGGCAAGGTCCTGGCGATATGTTGTGACGATATGCGAACCCTTGGCCTGGTTTGCCAAAGCAGGCAGATATTTGGTCGAGGTGCTGAAGCCGAGGAATTTGCGCGCGACTTGGTCGTAGAGTCCGCCGGAGTAGCTGTAGGTCGTTGTGGCGACATTGCCGCGCCGGTCGTCGCTTGTCTCCTTGGTCACCGTTTGCACGACGAAGGGCAGATAGGTGTTGGAGAAGGTGGTCGACGGCGTGAATTCAAAGGTCGTCTTTGCGCCGGTTTCGACGACGACGCGTGTCAGAAGATTCGTCGAATTATTGGGTCCGACTTCAGCATTGGGCAGCGTGACCGCGCTGGAGCCGAGCACGGCGGTGTAGGACGTCGCATTTCCAGCGTCGCGCATATCGCTTTGATATTGCAGCTGACCCGTCGAAGTCCACGTGCTTGGGGTCGCGATCCCGTAATTGGCGGGATCGATCACCGTGCCGCCCTTCTTGAGCTGGTCGCGATAGGCATAGTCGGTGAGGCCATCGCCGTTGAAATCGCCTAAGACGATGTCACGGGCCGAAAGCGTCAGGACGTTCTGCAGGCTGTAGCTTCCGGGTGCAGCGTCCGTCGTCATCGTCAGCGTTCCATCCGAAGTCACCCTCAGCTGCTTGACCTTGAACGTCTTCTGGGAGTTGTCGTATGCCTTGAGGTCGTAGTAATCAGTGTTGGTCCCGGCCGGATTCTGGCCGATCGCGATCGGATTGCTGAAGATGATTTCGGCTTTTCCATCACCGTCGAGATCGCGAATGGCAAGCGTCATCGGCTGGATCTTATAGGCCCTGCCGGTATTCAGCGTCGTCGTCAAAACCTTGGTCAGATTGCCGTTGTCGTAGCGGCCCTGGCTCAAATAGGCGGTCAGCGTCACCGTATAGGCGCAGGGTGCCGGCTGCAGATCGGGGCAGGTACTATTGTGGTCGTCATAGATGTCGTGTGATACGACCACCATGACCAGATCGTCGAGACCATCTCCGTTCAGGTCGCCGAACTCGCAATACGAGTACATCGTCTCCGATTCGCCCGAAGGCCCTCCCGGGCAGATAACACCGACGGCCAGCATTGCGATCTCATTGGACGTCGCGCCGGGCAGAAGTCGCTTGACTTCGATGCCGCTGTTGCGCGCGAACACCTGTTCATCCCGGCCGTCGTCATAGAAATTCGCCGTTCCGAGGCTGCCCGCCTGACCGCTGTCATTGGTGGTTGTCAGATTGTCGCGACCATTGCCGTCGAAATCGGCAACCTGTGTCACCAGATAGTCTTCGCCGCATTGGTTATGCAGGGCATCGCTTGCTGGGATATCCGTCGCGCAGGTTTGCGGCGTTATGGTGAAGGTGCTATCGGTATTCCTGCGGAACGTTGCAGCTACATCGACAGTTGCGCTGCCAAGCGGGTGCCGGAACAGCAATTGCGTTTTGTTGATGTTGTCAGCAAAATGTCCGAGGCTGAACTCGGGCAAACTGTGCTCCTTGCCGCTGATATACTGATATGAAGCGGAACAATTGATCGCGCTCATATCGGTGAACCGCGCACTGGGATTGGCGCCGGGGGTCAAACTCAGCAAATCGTAGCAGTCTTGCCTGCTCGCATCCTGGAAGTCCCGCGTCGCCACGATTTCGGTGATTCCGTCGGAGTCGACATCGGCGGGGAGCAGCTTGCCCCAGACGCTGGAGCCGTTCAAAGCAAAGGGAGTGGTGGCCGAGGAGAAGAAGCTGTAGTCCGCATAGGTGAAACTTGTGTCCCTCGGACCCAGGCCCGAATGCGTGACCGTGCCATTCGCCGCCTGCGTGCCGTAGTCGACGGTGCCGTCGCTGTTGACGATGGCATTGGTGCCGTAATGGCGCATCTTGATCAGGCGCGAAGCGCCGCTGCCGGGCGCGACTTCGTAAACAAACTTGTAGGCGCCGACAACGGCGGTCGGCCCGCTGATCTTGATGGCGGCAAGGCGCTTGTTGATCGGCGTCAGATTTTGACCATTGGCCTCGACCAGGTCGTCAGCACGATCTTCGAAGATGAAGCGGATGGTGAAGATGTCGTTGCTGTTGCCATTGTTTCGATAGCTGATGGTCTTGGGGTAGCAAAACGGCAGGGATGGGCAGTTATAGTCGTAGACGATCTTGTTGCCGTTGGTGTCGGTGATCGATGCGACCAGGTAGCGGGCGGCCGTGGCCAGAAGTGTGTTCGGAGCTCCGGTGACGAAGGCACTCGCCGGCTGCAGCACCATTGTGGTGCCTTCACGACTGGTGATCGTCCACGAGGTCGGATTCTGCAGATCCGTGCCGTTGGCGACGATTTTCAGGAAGTTTTCGGTCTCGGAGACATAATTGCCGCCAGCGGTGCAGGATGCATTTGTGCTCGGCGCCTTGGTGCAGCGGACGAGCTCCTCGCCGTTCAGCTGAAACACGTCATTGCTGTCGAAATTCGGAATCGTGCCCAGATGGCGGGCCCGCTCGATGACGTCAAAACCCTTGAAACCCCATTGATAGCCGAGCCATCCCTGGTAAAGGCCGTTGACCTTGGTCTTTCGCGTCGATGAATAATTGATCGACAGCTTGGGTTCGAGCCCACGAAAGTCAGGGACATCGATATCGTAGCTATAATCGAGGGTTCCGGTCGAACTGATATCGGGAACCTTGATGGTCGTGCCTTTTTCCGACTGCTTGGACGGCTGGTCGCCCGGGTCGCTCGCGAAAGACAGCGTCGGAAGCGCAAAAGCAAGCGCCAGCGCCAAGACACAGCGAATAGTACGGAAAGCCATCTCAGTCCCCTCGAACCTGTTTCGTGCCCCACGACACAGAATTAGGGTTTGGTTAACACGGCATTTCCATAAAAATCAAGTGAAGTTTATTGTTACTCGCAGTGCAGTTGCGTTGTTATTAAGTGTAAATTAAGTATTATTAAGATTTAATATACCTAAGTATACTGAGCTATACATAAACTTTCGTTGAAGAATTCTGGATGGAACTTTTTTATGGGGATTGTTGTGTCCATGGCAGAGTGGTTCTTGCCATTCTGTCCTATGTTATTGTGCGGTGCCGGAGGTGTCCGGGCTGGTGGACCCGTCGATCGCCGGATTCTGGGTCGTGTCGCTCGACGTATCGTCGACGCCTGTCGATGTGTCCCCCACCGGAGTCGACGTGTTGTCGACGGAGGTCGTGTTGTCCGTGCTTTCCGGGGGCGGGCTGTCTTCCAGGACATCGATAGCAGTCACGTCTATCGTGCCGTCCGTATAGGTTGCCCTCACCAATTGTCCGGGCGACAGGCCGTCGAGGACAACGCTTTCCGTCAGGTTCAGAACGGCACCACTATCCAATGTCAGGCGATGGTTGTCTGTGTCGATCGAGACCAGGTGGCCGTCGACGGTTGCGCAAAAGGCCGACGCAGGAGCTGAGAGCAAACCAATAATCATAAGGTGTTTAAACATGATAAAGCTCCACTTTATCTCGCGTCATATCGAGCTCGGAATAGTCTGACAAGGGCAATCTAAAGTATGTTAGAGATGCGTCATGTAATGGTGCTAAAGTTGTCATTCATCGATTACCCAATGTATGCTATGTAAATTCACAACCTGAAAGCGTTTGGACATTTTTAGACAGCTCGGATTTCAGAACAATAGTTGGCAGATCTGAAACCATGAGTTCGCTGCCCACTACGATGCTCGCGACATTTTTTGTGTTCCAAGAGATAGCCAGCATTTGCAACGCATAGTTAAGTATACCGTTTCACGCAGAGGCAGTCAGCACGAGATAATCTGATGCACCTTTCTGGATTGGCTGGTTCTCGTCATGCGAACTCCGGTGTGCGGCAATTTGACGCATGATTTCCCGCTATTCGTCTCAACTCAAGCTATGTTCTGGCGAGGAAGCTGCTCAGGGCTGCTTGTCGACAACCGGCATCACGAAATCAGCATAGAGAACGGTAAGCCGTTGAGAAGCGGTCCCACCGCAGCAGGGCAGGTGGGGTTGGGCGTCACAACGCGCCCATCCGACAGAAGCGTATAGGCGCGGTCCCCTCGACTTTCCGGCAAATAGACGACCGTCCCTGCCCAAAACGTCTCTGGAATCTCTCCGTCCCTCAGAGCATGGAACAACAGCCTAGTGACGATCACGACCATCGTGCGTTCCTGATGACTGCGCGCAAAAGCCAGAACATGCTCCGCCCGCGGACCGGACACGGAGAGCGGCACGTAGTCACCTTCGGCAAACAGCTCCGGCAATCTCTGTCGCTGCCGCAGCAGGGCTGCGATGAGGCTGAGCTTCAGGCTGCCGTCACGCAATGCGCCGCGGCTGTTCGACAAGTTTTGCAGAAGCGGCACGTTCAAGAGCGCGCCAATGTCGAGCGGGCGTCGATTGTCCGGATCGACAAGGCTGAAATCGGCCAGTTCGGATCCGTTATAGATGTCGGGAATGCCCGGGCAGGTCAGCTTCAGCACGGTCTGGCTCAGCGAATTATAGAGGCCAGCATCGACGAAGGGTTTTAGCACATTGCAGAAATCTTCAAGGAAGCCGCCAGCTTTGCCATCCAGCATCGCCGCGGCGTAATCCTTGACGGCCCGCTCGTGTTCGAGGTCCGGGCCGTTCCAGTTGCTGTCGAGTTTCGCCTCGCGCAATACCTTTTCGAGATAGGCCGTAAAGCGCCCCTTGAGGTCGGCGGCGGTCGCTTGGTTGTGCGGATCGAAGTCCACCGGCAGGACGCCTGCAAGAGCCTGGAAAATCAGCCATTCGGCATGAGCATCGGGCACGGGACCGGACGCCAGACGGGTTGAAAATGGACGCAACATCTGCCTCCAGCGTTCGATAGCCGCGAGCCAGGTGTCAGGCGCTTCCGACAGCGCATAGAGCCGCGCTCTCGCATCTTCGCCGCGCTTGGTGTCGTGGGTCGAGGTCGCGGACAATGCGTATCGGGCGACCGTCTGGCGGTGGCGCATTTTCCGATGAAAATTGTCCGGTGAAAGGCCTTTTGCCAGCGGATCGCCACCGACTTCGTTGAGGGCGATGAAGCTGTTGTAGCGATAGAAAAACGTGTCTTCGAGCGATTTCGCCAGCAGCGGACCCGTCAGATGCTGCATCCGGGTGCGGGCGCGCAGCGCCCGGTGCAGATGTTGCGACGACACCTTTTCCTCAAGCACCGCCTGGACGAAGGCGAGGGCAGGCCGGAGGTCGTGCGTGGTCTGTGAAGTCAGCCTATCGAACACATCCCGCAGCACCCCGGCGCTTTCCTGCGGCAGGTTGCGCGGCGATCCGTAGGTCCGGTAGACGGGAAGCGCGATCAGCACCTCGCGCACGGCCGCATTGAGCGCCTCTCTCCCGATCGCCGCATTTTCACTTTCGGCGAGCGCATGGAACAGGCGCTGCAGTGCCTCCACTTCGCCGCGGAAATTGACGTCGACCATCAATTCCTTGGCGCGCCTGAGGCCCGCATGCGCATCGGCGTCGTTCGGGTTCATCGCCGCCCAGGCATGCTTCAATGTCTCGACCTCAGGCGACACGAACACGTTCGACAGTGCCTCGATGAACTCGTAGCCCGTGGTTCCCTGGACAGGCCAGGAGTGCGGCAAGTCCTCATTGCCTTCGAGAATCTTTTCGACGACGATGTAGATATCCGGGCCGACGGCGGCGCGCAGCCGTTTCAGATAGGCCTCGGGGTCGGCGAGGCCATCGATATGGTCGATGCGCAGGCCATCCACGCGTCCCTGGCGGACGAGATCAAGCACCGTCGCGTGGACAGCGTCGAAAACATGGGTCCCTTCGACCCGAACGCCGACAAGCCCGGTGATCTCGAAGAACCGCCGATAGCTCAGCCCGTTCGCCGCCTCCTGCCACGGCACGAGCTCCCAGGCCTGCTGCCGGAGGACCGACATGATTGTTTCCCGATTTCCGCTGGTCGCTGCGCGTGCAGCCTCCTGCGAGGCGGGCAGCAGTGGATATTTCGTGCCGTTATAGTCGAAGGCAATGAGGCCATTCTCTTCCTCAAGCTTGCCGGCGCCGTTCGCGATTTCTTCCTGAAGCGGACCAGTCAGGATCGGCAAGGTCAGCTTGCGATCCCAGTCCACGTCGAAATAGCTGGCAAAGCGGCTCAGTCGGCCGTGCTGCAGCACGTCATGCCACCACGGATTCTCCACCGATGCAGCCAGGTGATTGGGGACGATGTCCAGTATCAGTCCGAGGCCATGCTCCCTGAGCCTGTCCGAAAGCCGGATCAGGCCATCCATCCCGCCCAGCGACGGATCCACGAGATTGGGATCGGCGATGTCATAGCCATGCGTCGAACCGTTGGTGGCGGCGAAGATCGGCGATGCGTAGAGGTGGCTGATGCCCAGGCGGGTAAGGTGGGGAATGAGTTCGGCAGCCTTGTCGAAGGTCATGCCGTTGCGAAACTGGAGGCGGTAGGTCGCGGTGGGAAGTCTCATGCGGGCGATCCCAAGAGCATAGCAATGCATTTGCGCCAGCGGCAGTCGCTCCGCCGGCGCGGCAGGCATTCATGCCTCAGGGTCGCCCGTCCGAAAGGTTGCGTCCGTTGATCGACGCCGGAATCGAGATCTGCTCATGCGTCGTCGGCGGCAGCGGCACGTTGACCTCCTGCGGCACGGCGACATGGACTTCATCGCCGAATTCCGCCGACGGCTTGTCGTTCTCGACATTGTGGACGCACGGCTTGGAAGGCTCCGGATGCGTCAATGTTTCAAGGGTCATGTCAGTTGATCTCCTGATGAGGGCAAGCCCCTCTGCAACGGTCGAAACGCCCCTATGTTCCCAAATTAATCGCCTTGCGAGGAACCTCACGTCGCCGAAACGCGTTCTTGACGGGTCTGCAAGCGAGATCCCAGAATGCTCAAATCCAAAGTTTTTGAAATTCTTCCTGGCGATGGACGCCGTCTCGGCGCTCAGGTTACGGAAGAAGGCGTCAATTTCGCGATTTTTTCCGCCTGCGCCGAGGGCGTCGAACTTTGTCTTTTCGATGAAGACGGCAAGACGGAAATTGCCCGACTGCCTCTGCCTGAAAACACCGACGAGATCTGGCACGGCTTCGTGCCGGACCTGAAGCCGGGCGCCCTCTATGGATATCGTGTTCACGGCCCCTACGATCCGGCGAATGGCCATCGCTTCAACGCCAACAAGCTGCTCATTGATCCCTATGCCAGGGAATTGGTGGGTGAGTTGAAACAGTCCAACGCCCATTTCGGCTATGACGTGCTGTCGCCTGAAAAGGACTTGTCTTTCGACGAACAGGACAATGCCAGCTTCATGCCCAAATGTCGGGTTGTCGGCCCGAAGCCTCAGGCGAGGGGGCCATCCCATATGGACATACCCTGGGCGTCGACGATCATCTACGAAACGCATGTCAAGGGTTTCACGCAACTCAATCCGGCGATACCCGAAAACCTGCGCGGCACCTATGAGGGCATGGGCCATGACAGGACGGTCGAATATATCAAATCGCTCGGCATCACCTCCGTCGAGCTGATGCCCGTCCATGCCTTCTTCGACGATTTCCACCTGCTCGACAAAGGGCTGCGGAATTACTGGGGCTACAACACGCTGGGCTTCTTCGCGCCCGCCGCCCGCTACTACGGCCCGGCCGGCCTGGACGGTTTTCGCAAGATGGTGCGGTCTTTCCATGATGCCGGGATCGAGGTGATCCTCGACGTTGTCTACAATCACACCGCCGAAGGCAACGAGCTCGGCCCGACATTGTCTTTCAAGGGGATCGACAATTTCTCTTATTATCGGACCATAGGGGATGAGCACCGCTACTATGTCAACGACACTGGCACCGGCAACACGCTGAACACCTCCCATCCACGCGTGCTGCAGCTGGTGATGGATTCGTTGCGCTACTGGCACGACGAGATGGAAGTCGACGGGTTCCGCTTCGACCTCGGGACCATTCTTGGCCGTGAACCTGGCGGCTTCGACCCGCGTGGCGGCTTTTTCGACGCGATCGCCCAGGATCCCGCTCTTGCCAAGGCCAAGCTGATCGGCGAGCCCTGGGATATCGGCCCCGGCGGCTACCAGGTCGGCAGTTTCCCTCCCGGCTGGGCGGAGTGGAACGACAAATATCGCGACTCCGTGCGCGAATACTGGAAGGGCGATCCCAACACTGCGCAGGATTTTGCCTCCCGCATTCTCGGCTCCGGCGACCTCTACGACCAGCGCGGCCGCCGGCCTTGGTCGAGCGTCAATTTCGTCACCGCCCATGACGGCTTCACGTTGCGGGATCTCGTCTCCTACGACGGCAAGCACAACGACGCCAATGGCGAAGACAACAATGACGGCCACAATGACAATCGCAGCCACAATTACGGCTGGGAAGGGCCAGCGGACAACGAGGACATCAACCGTATCCGGGCGCGCCAGCAGCGCAATTTCCTTGCGACACTCTTGTTCTCGCACGGCACGCCGATGATGCTTGCAGGCGACGAACTCGGCCACAGCCAGAACGGCAACAACAATGCCTATTGCCAGGACAACGAGACGACCTGGCTCGACTGGTCGACGGTGGACAAGGAGGCGGAAGCACTGCGCGACTTCACGAGGCGGCTGATCGTATTGCGCAAGAAACAGCCGCTCCTGCATCGCGTCACCTGGCGCGACGGCATGCTGGTCAACTGGTTCGCAGCCGACGGCGGCGAGCAATCGCCCGAGCATTGGACCGAGGAAACCACGCTCTGCCTGCACCTGTCCCGCGACGATCTGGCCGGTGAGCCCGGCATCTGGACGGAATTGCTGCTGATCTTCAACCCGACGCCTGACGATGTGATGTTCACGGTGCCCGATTACGGCGACAAACCCTGGAAGCTTCGCCTGACCACGATCGACATAGCGATTACCGAGGAACGGATGGAGCCGAACGAGCAGTTCCTAATGGCGGGCAGGGGGCTTGCGCTGTTGAGCCGGTAGGCTTGCTCTTCTATCGCATACGTTGTGCCTGGCCCCTCATCCGGCTGCCGCCACCTTCTCCCCGTAGTGACGGGGAGAAGGGAGATATGGCTCCGCTTTGCCCCACCTCTAACACGGTAAAGGCTTGCTCTACTCGTCTTACCGCAACGGCAGCTGGACGCGAGGCCGGTGCGCCCATCCCCTTCTCTCCGTTTTACGGGGAGAAGGTGGCGGCAGCCGGATGAGGGGCGTGGCACAATGTCTGCGTGTTTTCAAGAAAAGCGAATGACGCCGACCTTCCCCCTCACAAACGTTCAAGACCCACCCTCCATTCTCCCATAAACTCGCATCCGTTCCGACAATGCGAGTTGACCATGACCCCCGACCAGGCCGCAGCCTTCTTCACCTTTTCGCTGGTGGCAGCAATCACGCCCGGGCCGAGCAATGTGATGATCACGGCCACGAGTTCGCTTGCCGGCATCCGGCGCGGTTTTCCCTGCGCGCTGGGTGCTGCGACCGGCATGGCGGCATTGCTCTTCTGCTCCCAGCTCGGCCTCGGCCGCCTGCTCATTGGCTTTCCCGTCATCATGGGCGCGATGAAATGGGCGGGGGCGGCCCTGTTGCTCTGGCTCTCCTGGAAGATCGCCACCTCAGGCGCGATGAACGGCGGCAAGGAGGSCAAGGTGGTCGGTTTCTGGGGTGCTGCCGGCTTCCAGTGGCTGAACCCCAAGGGATGGCTGGTGGCCGTCAGTGCCGCGAGCGTCTACGGCGTCACCGGCGACGGCAATCCCGCTCTTGCGGCGCTGCTCTTCGCCGCGATTTTCTTTGTCGCCGCCTTTCCGAGCTGCCTTGTCTGGCTTTTCCTCGGCGCGATGATCAGCCGCCTGCTGCGCGACGAAAGAAGCGCGCGCGTCTTCAACATTGCGATGGGCCTGCTGCTTGCCGTCTCGGTGGTGATCATCGTCGCCTAGACAGCCTATGGTCTTAACCGGAGGTGGAGAATCGGTCGCAGGAAACCACTTGGATTTCTGTTGCAACTTTCGCAGTTGGGCGCATTATGAAAACAACCAGGCGGGAGGGGACCATGGCGAATTCAGCAGACGTGCGTGCATTGACTGAGGAATTCTTTACGATCCGCAATACGGACGACCCTGTCGAGCATATAGTGAAGCGGTTCCAGCCGGATGGTTGCTTCCAGATCCTCGGCCCGACCCGGCTCGGTGCTTTTACGCAGAGATTCGAGGGCCACGACGCGGTTCGGGTGGCGGCCACCGCGCTCGTCGGGGACTGGGATCTTTCGGGCCTGGCCAATGTCATCTACACGGATGGCGACACGACGCTGACCCATCGCAAAGGGAAGGTGCGCTTCAATCCCACCAACCATGAATTCGAAACGGAATTCATCGACAAGATGACCTTCCGCGATGGCAAGATCGTCGAATATGTCCAATTCCTTGACACGCTGGGCATAGCCGAGGCTGTCGGCATGGTGCGCCTCGCTGAGGAATAGGGGGCACTGGGTTATCACTCGCCAGTGACACGAGCGGGGCCTGCGTAGTCGAGACGCCTTCGGTCGAAAGTCGCAGACATCGCGCGATCATCGATCACTCCGACAACTGGATAATTTTGGCCGTGGCCTTCCGGACGAAAGTGCAACGCGAAAAAACAAAATGGGAGGGGATATCAATGGCAGATTCAGCAGACGTGCGTGCGCTTGCCGAAGGATTCTTTGTCGTCCGCAACGGAGACGATCCGGCCGTTGCCACCGAGGGGGTAATGGACCGATTTGCCTCCAATGCCCGGTTTCAGATCATCGGCACCGAACGTCTCGGCGGCTTTACTCGCAAATATGAGGGCGCCGAGGCGCTTCGGCCGGCTGTGACGGCATTCGTCGCGGACTGGGATCTTTCGAACCTGGTCAAGGTCAGCACACATACCGATGGTGACACGGTCTTCATCCATTGGAAGGGAAAGGTGCGTTTCATCCCGACCGGTCGAGAGTTCGAGACGGAATTCATGGACAAGATGACATTCCGCGACGGCAAGATCATCGACTATCGGCAATTCGTCGACACGCTGGGTTTCGCGGAAACCTATGACATGGTGCGTCTCGCCGAGGAATAACGGAAACGATCATCCGGGAGAAGCAAATGACAGATTCAGCAGACCTGCATCGATTGACAGAGGAATTCTATGCGCTGCGCAATGCCGACGACCCTGTCCAGGACATGCTGGACCGGTTCGCACCTGACGGTTGCTTCCAGATCCTCGGTCCCGACCGGCTTGGCCCCTTCACGCAGCGATGGGAGGGCCTGGATGCGCTTCGTGCGGCCGCCACCCAACTCGTCGGCACCTGGGATCTTTCAGGCATGTTCAATGTCGGCAAATATGCCGACGGCGACACGATCGTTACCCACAGGAAGGGAAAGGTGCGTTTTATCCCGACCGGCCATGAGTTCGAAACGGAATTCATGGACAAAATTATCTTTCGCGACGGCAAGATCGTCGACCA
This sequence comes from Rhizobium sp. P2_G9, assembly GCF_056403475.1. NCBI lineage: Bacteria > Pseudomonadati > Pseudomonadota > Alphaproteobacteria > Hyphomicrobiales > Rhizobiaceae > Rhizobium > Rhizobium sp. P2_G9. Next base: position 16,476 of record NZ_JBFUFK010000028.1, read on the forward strand.
TGTGCAATTCGTCGATACGCTTGCTATAGCCGAGGCCGCCGGCTTGGTGCGCCTCGCGCAGGAGTAAGCCCCGGCCCTTATGAGAGCTGCCACTTCACTCCGCTTCCATGAAGCGATAGCCGATGCCCGGCTCCGTCACGATGAACACCGGATTGGCCGCATCGCGTTCGATCTTGGCCCGCAACTGGCCGATGAAAACACGCAGATATTGCAGATCCTCCGCATGCGCCGGACCCCAGACGGAGGTGAGCAGAGTCTTGTGCGTCACCACCTTGCCGGAATGCAGCGCCAGCAGTTCCAACAGATCATGCTCCTTCGGCGTCAGCTTCACCGGCTCGCCGTCGCGCTCGATCCGGCGGCGGACGAAATCGATCATCAGGCCGCCGGTCTCGATCTTCTCCGTGCCCGCTTCTTGCCGCACGCGGTGGCGTAGCGCGGTGCGGATGCGGGCGGTGAGTTCGCCGATGCCGAACGGCTTTTCGATATAGTCGTCGGCGCCGAGGTCCAGCGCTGCGATCTTCTCCGCCTCGCGGTCGCGGGCCGAGAGGATGATGATCGGGATTTCCGACCAGCCGCGCACCCGCGCGATCACCTCCTTGCCGTCCATATCAGGCAGGCCGAGATCGAGGATCATGAGGTCGGGTGCTGCGGTCGCCACTTTCTGGATCGCCTGGGCACCGTTCTCGGCCTCGATCACGTCATAGTCGGCAGCGGTCAGCGCCGGCTTCAGGAAACGCAGGATCTGCGGTTCGTCATCGACGATCAGGATTCGGTGTCCGCTCAACGGTCTGTTCTCCAGTCTCGGGCGCGTCCGGCACCGGGAAGCGCATCATGAAGCGCGTGCCCCGCTTCTTCACGGCAGGGCTTTCCGCCTTGATCGTGCCACTCATCGCTTCCACGAAACCACGGGCAATGGCAAGCCCCAGCCCAGTGCCGGCACTGCGGCCGTCGGCCTTGCCGCCGCGGCGGTAGAATTTCTCGAAGATTCGTTCAAGCTCTGCAGGCGGAATGCCGCGTCCCATATCGGTGACCGACACCGTGACGGACTTGCTATCCTTGCGCGCATAGAGCGCCACCGGCTCGTCGCCGCCATATTTGATCGCATTGTCGATCAGGTTGAACAGGACCTGGCCGAGCAGCACGCTGTCGCCGCGGATGAGCGGCAGGTTCGTGGCTATGCTGACATCGATATCATGGCCGGGAAAATATTTCTTCGCCCGCTCGACGCTGCCGCGGATCACGTCGGTGACGTCGACCCAGTCGCGCTTCGGGTTGACGGTGCCGGATTCGATCCGGGTCATGTCGAGCAGGTTGGCAACGAAGCGCGACAGCCTAGCGCCTTCCTCCTCGATCGATTGCAGGAGGTCGTCACGGCTCTCGGCATTCATCTTGTCGCCCAGCTGTCGCAGGCTGGTGACAGCCCCGGTAATGGTGGCGAGCGGCGTCTTGAGGTCGTGCGAGATGGAGGAGAGCAGGGCGGAGCGAAAGCGGTCGCCCTCCAGCTTGGCGTTCTGCGCCGAGGCCTCGCGCGACAGCCGCGCGCGGTCGATGGCGATCGCCGACTGGTCGGTCATCGCAGCCCAGATGCGCTCCTCGTTGCTGTCGAGCGCCCGGCCGTCGAAGCCGAAACCGCAGACTCCCATCACCCCGTGCGGGCTCATCAGCGGCCGGAATTGATGGGCGCTGTTGGGCAGCGTGCCCGTGCCGGGCCCCGGCGGCGTTGAGCAACGCCTGCAGTTGCGACACGGTGGCCCAGATCACATCGTCGGCCTTGGCCGTGCCGGAGAGCTTTGAGGAAAAGCCGTAGAGCGCTTCGGTCATGCGGGCGCGCTCGCTGGCGAGCTGCGCCTGATCACGGGTGCGCGAGGCGATGCCGCCCGCGGTCAACGCGGCGACGATGAAGATCACGAAGGCGAAAACCTCGTGCGGCTGCGCAATGCTCAGCGTGCCAATCGGTGCAATAAAGGCAAAGTTGTAGGTCAGCGCTGAAAGCAGGGCGGTGATGAAAGCGGCGCGATAACCCTCTCGGATTGCGCCCACCAGCACCGCCAGCAGATAGAGCAGCGATACATTCGGCAGCGGAACAATGGCGTTGAAGGACAGTCCAAGCGCCGTCGCCACGGCGACGGAAAGAACAGCCGTGACGATGTCGCGCGGTAGCGCCTGCCAGCGCCAGTCGCTCGGGTCGAGCCGGCGCCGCGTCGTTCCATTTTCGCCGGTCACATAGTGGATGCCAAAGCCTTCGGAATTGTGCAAAAGCGCTTGCGGCAGCGATTGCCGGAACAGGCGTGACAGTGGATCGCGGCGCGGCGCGCCGATGACGATCTGCGTCGCATGCTCCTTGCGCGCGAGCTTGAGGATTTCCACGACATAGTCATTGCCGGCGACGCGCCTGGTTTCCGCGCCCAGCCGCTCGGCCAGCAGGAAAATTTCGTCGAGCCGCCGCAATGCCTCGCTGTCGCCGGAGCGGTCGGTGCGCTCGACGGAGACGACCAGCCACGGCGCGTTGAGGCCGGAGGCAAGGCGGCTTGCCGTGCGCACTACCTTCTCCGCCAGCGCATCGGGGCCGACACAGACGACCAGCCGCTCGGCAGACTGCCATGGCCCCTCGATAGCATTCTGCCGGAGATAATCGACCATCTGGTCGTCGACACGGTCGGCGGTACGGCGGAGCGCCAATTCGCGCAAGGCCGTGAGATTGCCGACGCGGAAAAACTTGTCCGTCGCCCGCTTGGCATTGTCAGGCAGGTAGATCTTGCCCTCGTCCAGCCGGGTGATGAGCTCGGCCGGCGTCAGGTCGATCAGCACGACTTCGTCGGCCTTCTGCAGCACGATATCCGGAATGATCTCGCGCACGGTGACGCCGGTAATGTCGGCGACGATGTCTGACAGGCTTTCGAGATGCTGGATGTTGAGCGCGGTCCAAACATTGATGCCGGCCCGCAGCAATTCCGCAACGTCCTGGTAGCGCTTGGGATGCCGGCTGCCCTCGACATTCGAATGCGCCAGTTCGTCGACGACGATGATCTTCGGCTTGCGCGCCAGCGCCGCGTCGATGTCGAATTCCTCGACGATGCCGTTGCCGTATGGCACCTGCCGACGCGGCAGGATATCGAGGCCGGTGACCAGTTCGGCGGTCTCTCGCCGGCCGTGAGTCTCGACGAGGCCGATGACGATATCAGCGCCATCGGCCTTGAGTCTTTTTGCCCGCGCCAGCATGGCATAGGTCTTGCCGACACCGGGTGCGGCGCCGAGGAAGATCGTTAGCTTGCCGCGACCGTCCCCGCTCGCCAGCGCGAGCAGGGCATCGGGATCGGGCCGGTTCGGATCGCGGTCGCTGTCTGCCATGCCTATGTTCTAATCCTACGACTTGAGGGAATCGAGGGCCATGTTGAGCTCGAGCACGTTGACGCGCGGCTCGCCGATAATGCCAAGCAGCCGGCCGTCGGTGTGGTCCTCGACTAGCGTCTTGACGGCGTCGGGCGAGAGATTGCGGGCCTTCGCGACCCGCTCCACCTGCGCCAGCGCGAAGGCCGGCGAGATGTGCGGGTCGAGACCCGAGCCCGACGATGTGGCTGCATCGGCGGGGATCGGACCTGACATGCCCGACTTGTGCAGATTGTCGATCGCCGCCTTGACAGCCTGTTTCAGCTTGTCGGAGGTGGGGCCGAGATTGGTACCCGTCGAAGCGCTCGCGTCGTACGGCGCGTTACTGGTCGCGGAGGGTCGCGGCCAGAAGTATTTGTCCTTCGTGAAGTTCTGGCCGATCAGCGTCGAGCCGATGATCGTCTTGTCCTTCATGATCAGGCTGCCTCCCGCAAGATCATGCAGCGCCGTCTTGGCGATGCCGGTGATGGCGAGCGGATAGGCGATGCCGGTGAGGACGGTGAAGAGGACGAGCATGGAGACGCCCGTGCGAAGATGGTTGAGCATGGTTACACCAAATGAATCGCGTTGACGACGAGGTCGATCGCCTTGATGCCCACGAAGGGCAGGAGGATGCCGCCAAGGCCGTAGACGATGAGGTTGCGGCGCAGAAGCGCGTTGGCGCCGACGGCGCGGTACGCCACGCCCTTGAGCGCCAGCGGGATCAGCGCGATGATGATCAGCGCGTTGAAGATGACTGCGGAAAGGATCGCCGACTGCGATGAGTGCAACCCCATGACGTTGAGCGCGCCGAGCGACGGATAGGTCACCAGGAACAGCGCCGGGATGATGGCGAAATATTTCGCCACGTCGTTGGCAATCGAGAAGGTCGTCAGCGAGCCGCGGGTCATGAGCAGCTGCTTGCCGATCTCGACGATCTCGATCAGCTTGGTCGGCGAGGAGTCGAGGTCGACCATGTTGGCGGCCTCGCGGGCGGCCTGGGTGCCGGTCTGCATGGCGACGCCGACATCGGCCTGCGCCAGCGCGGGGGCGTCGTTGGTGCCGTCGCCGCACATGGCGACCAGCTTGCCGCCGGTCTGCTCGCGGCGGATATAGGCGAGCTTGTCTTCCGGCTTGGCCTGGGCGAGGAAATCGTCGACGCCGGCTTCCGAAGCGATCGCCGCCGCCGTCACCGGGTTGTCGCCGGTGACCATGACGGTACGGATGCCCATCGAACGCAGCGCGGCGAAGCGCTCCTTGATGCCTGGTTTGACCACGTCCTTGAGGTGGATGACGCCGAGCAGCCGGTTGCCTTCGGCGACCGCGAGGGGCGTGCCGCCGGTGCGCGCGACCTTGTCGACTGATTGACGGAAGATATCCGGCGTGTCTGCTTGCTTGAGGCCGGTAAAGGCCAACACCGCATCGACCGCGCCCTTGCGATAGGTGCGCTGCATTGTATCGACGCCGGAAATGCGGGTTTCGGCAGCGAAGGGAATGACAGCGTCGATCGCGCTGGCCGGCTCGGGAACGGCGAACTCGCCCTTGGCCAGCCCGATGATCGAGCGGCCCTCGGGCGTATCGTCGCCCTGGCTGGCAAGCATGGCCGCTTCGGCAAGCTCACGCGCCGTGACACCCGGCACAGGCAGGAAATCGGTCGCCATGCGGTTGCCGAAGGTGATCGTGCCGGTCTTGTCGAGCAGCAGTGTGTCGACGTCGCCGGCAGCTTCCACCGCGCGGCCGGAGGTGGCAATGACATTGAAGCGGACGAGGCGATCCATGCCGGCGATACCGATGGCCGAGAGCAGGCCGCCGATGGTCGTCGGGATCAGCGTGACCAGCAGCGCCGAGAGCACCGTGACCGACAGGATGGTGCCGGAATAGAGCGCCAGGCCGGCGAGAGTCACCACGGTGATCAGGAAGACCAGCGTCAGGCCTGAGAGCAGTGTCGAAAGCGCGATTTCGTTCGGCGTCTTCTGGCGCTTGGCGCCTTCGATCAGCGCAATCATGCGGTCGACGAAGGAATTGCCCGGCGCCACGGTGATCTTGATCTTGATGACGTCGGAGAGCACTTCCGTGCCGCCGGTGACGGCCGAACGGTCGCCGCCGGCCTCGCGGATCACGGGGGCGGATTCGCCGGTGATGGCGCTTTCATTGACGGTGGCGATGCCCTCGATGACTTCGCCGTCGCCGGGGATCAGTTCGCCCGCCTTGACGCGGATGATGTCGCCAATCCTCAGCGAGGTCGCAGCGACCTTCTCGACCTGGCCGTTGGGCAGCAGCCGGTTGGCGCTGAGGTCGGATTTGGTCTTGCGCAGGCTGTCGGCCTGCGCCTTGCCGCGGCCTTCCGCCACGGCTTCGGCGAAGGTGGCGAACAGCACCGTGAACCAGAGCCAGGCGGCAATCTGGCCCGAGAAGCCGGCATTCTTGATATTAAAGGCGAGGTCACGGAGGAAGAACAGCGTGACCACGGCGGCGACGACTTCGGTGACGAAGATCACCGGATTCTTCAGCAGCAGCCTGGGATCGAGCTTCACGAAGGCATCGCGAAAGGCCGGCCCGAGGATCTTGGCGTCGAACAGGGAGGTTGGTTTTTGTTTGCTCATGATCAAAACTTTCAGAAGGCCCCGTTTGTTAAAAGGTTTGGCCGGCCAGCATCGAGAAATGCTCGACGATCGGGCCAAGTGCCAGAGCCGGGAAGAATTGCAGGCCGCCCATGATCAGGATGACGCCGATCAGAAGGCCGACGAACAGCGGTGTATGGGTCGGGAAGGTACCGGCGGACGGGGCGACACGGATCTTGGCGGCGACTGAGCCGGCGATCGCCATCACGGGAACCGCGTAGCCGAAGCGGCCGAGCAGCATGCCGAAACCGAGCGTCGTGTTGTACCACGGCGTGTTGGCGCTAAGACCACCGAAGGCCGAGCCATTGTTGCCGGCTGCCGATGTGTAGGCGTAGAGGATTTCCGACAGGCCGTGCGGGCCGGCGGTACCGATCGAGGAGACGGCGAAGGGCAGGATGGCCGAGACCGCGGCAAAGCCGAGGATGGCCGCCGGCAGGATGAGGATGGCGAGCACGCCGAACTTCATCTCGCGGCTTTCGATCTTTTTGCCCAAGAGTTCCGGCGTGCGGCCAACCATCAGGCCGGCAACGAACACCGACAGGATGGCATAGACGATCATGCCGTAGAGGCCCGAGCCGACACCGCCCGGCAGCATTTCGCCGAGATGGATCAGGAACATCGGGATCATGCCGCCGAGACCGGTGAACGAGCCGAGCATGCCATTGACGCCGCCATCGGAAATGGCGGTGGTCACGGCGCTATAGGCGGCGGTCATCGCCTGGCCGAAGCGGACTTCCTTGCCTTCCATGTTGCCGAGCGTAGGGTCGAGGCCAAGAGCGGTGTGGATCGGGTTACCGGTGCTTTCCGCCCAATAGATGATGCCGGTGCCGATGATCAGAAAGAAGCCGCAGGCCGCGACGAAGGCCCAGCCCTGCCGGCGATCACCGACCATCTGGCCGAACGTGTAGAGCAGCGCCGCGGTGATCGACAGCATGCTGATGATGTTGAGATAGTCCGCCAGCGCCGACGGATTCTCGAACGGGTGCGCGGCATTGACGTTGAGGAAGCCGCCGCCGWTGGTGCCGAGCTGCTTGATGGCTTCCTGGCTGGCGATTGGGCCGAGCGCGATCGTCTGCTTGGCGCCTTCGAGCGTGGTCGCCGTTGCCGACGCGTCAAGCGTCTGCGGCAGGCCCATGGCGACGAAAACCAGTGCCACGACAATCGATAGCGGCAGCAGCACGTAGAGCGTCGAACGGGTCATGTCGACCCAGAAATTGCCGATCGTCTTGGCGCCGGAGCGGGCAAAAGCCCGGGTGACGCCGAGCGCGAGCGCAATGCCGGTGGCGGCCGAGAGGAAATTCTGCACGGTGAGCCCGGCCATCTGGCTGAAATTGCTCATCGTCGTTTCACCGCCATAGGACTGCCAGTTGGTGTTGCTGACGAAACTGACGGCGGTGTTGAAGGCAAGATCCGGTGACACGGCGCCAAAGCCCTGCGGATTCAGCGGCAGGATGCCCTGCAGGCGCAGGATGGCATAGAGCAGCGCGAAGCCGAGTGCGTTGAACACCAGCATCGACATGGTGAACGACAGCCAGCCCTGCTCTTTCTTCGGATCAACGCCGGAGATTGCATAGAAGCCGGCTTCGACCGGCCGCAAGATTGGCGAGAGAAAATTGCGCTCGCCCTCGAACACGCGGGCCATATAGAGGCCGAGTGGCTTGATCAGCGCCAGCGTGATCAGGAAGAGAAGGCCGATTTGCAGCCATCCGTTGAAGGTCATGGAAAATACTCCGGATGGCGGGGTCAGAACCGCTCGGGATGAACGAGGGTGACCACCAGATAGGCGCCGAGCGCCAGCGCGACGGCAAGGCCGAAGATGGCTTCAAACATGCTTCACCTCACAACCGTTCGAGAAGCCGTGCATAAACGGCAAAAATGCCGAAGGCGGCGACGCCCACGGCCAGGAAAACCAGGTCCAACATCTCTAACTCCTGAGGATAATTTGGAGCCCGCACTTTGCCTCTCTTCCGGATCAAATCTCGATCGGGAAGGTGGGTTGGCTGCGTAAGGAATTGATAAGGGCGCGGGGTGCCCGGCGGAGCCGGTGGCGGACAGAAGCCCGTCGACATCTCTTGCGCACGAAATTCGAGATAAGGGTCAACGGAGCGGAGAGCCGCTCCGACAGCGTGTCATACGCAGCGACCTTGCGTCACGACAGCTGGTGCATGACGTTACGTGAACGGGACCATGCCCGCCTCAGATATCATGTTTGCGGATATTGTGCAGGATCCGATGGAGCACATCGATGAAGGCCTTATAGTCCTCTTCCTCGATGCCGTGGAACATCTTGACGAGCGAGTCGTACATGGTCGGCCAGATCTTCTCGAAGGCGGCGCGGCCGGCCTCGGTGATGGTGACGTCGCGCACGCGCATGTCGTCGGCGCGCGGCTGGCGGCGGATATAGCCCTGTTCCTCCAGCGAATCCAATGTCCGGCTCATTGTCGATTGTTCGGTGACGGCAAACACGGAGAGCTCGTTGATCGTCACCGACGGCGTGATGGCGAGGATGGCGAGTGCCCGCATCTTCGCCGTGGTCATCTCCTGGGATTTGATCTCATCGGCAAGGTTGGCGTTCCAGCGCGCCATGATCCGGTTCATGAGGTAGGGCGCGAACTGGTTCAGCCCGATCTCCCCCATAGTCGGGCGTTTGGCCTCGGCGCCATCGAGATCTCGGAGCACTGTGCCTGAAAACCGTTCCGTCATGAAGTTTTTCCGATTATTTCAACGATGAGGCGAGCAGGAAGCCTGAGCCGCCGCCAAGGCCGGGGCCGGGATGGGTCGAGGCGCCGATATGGTAAAGGCCCGGTACATGGGTCTTGTGGTTGACCGATGATTTGAACGGCCGGAAGAGGAAGAACTGATCGACGCCGCAATAGCCGCCATAGGGATCGCCGCCGACAAGGTTCATGTTCATCTTTTCGAGATCGCCGGGCGAATAGGCCTTTCGCGCCATGATATTTTCCGACCAGCCGTCGATATGGCTTTCAAGAATGCGCTCGACCCGGTCGGCAAACCGTTCGCGCAGTTCCTCGGTCCATTGGCCATCGGCCGGGATCGGCAGTTCGGCGGCGGCATCGCCCTTGATATAGCGCGGCGCTTCCGGCAGTTGCAGCCAGAGGATAGAGCGGCCTTCCGGCACGCGGCTCGGGTCGAACGAGGCCGGCTGGCCGACGCAGATGGTCGGCACGGCCGGCAACAGGCCGCGCTCGCATTCATTGGCGGCGCGCGACACGCCGTCGAGGCCGGGCGTAAGATGCAGGAGAGCCACCTTGCCGAGCTCGTCGCCGCCCTTCCAGCGCGGCGGCGACTTCAGCGCATAGTGGATCTGCATATTGCCCTTGCCGTAACGATAGTTCTTCAGGCTTTCGGCAATCTCCTGCGGCAGCTTGGCGGAGGTTTCGCGCAGCAGCCGGCCATAGAGCTGGGTTGGCGTCACCGAGGCGATGACGCCCTGGTTCGCCTGCATCACTTCGCCGCTCGCCAGCCTGACACCGCTCACCTTGCCGCCGGGGCCATCGAGAATCCGGTCGACATCGGCGCCCGTGCGAATCGTGCCGCCATTGTCGGTGATCAGTTTTTCGAAGGCAGCGAGCAGGGTCCGCGCGCCGCCCTTGGCGACCGGGCAGCCGGCCAATTCGATGGCAAAGCCGATCACCTTGGCCATTTCCGCCGAATAGGCGCTTTCCGGTCCGAGGCCGCAATGCAGGACCCAGGGCGCCCAGAGCGCGCGGACCAGATCCGACTGATAATTGCTTTCGAGATGAGCCCGCGCGGTGACCAGCGCCTCGCCAAACCAGGCGGCGAGGCCGCGCAGCCCGCGCTTCCAGGCCTCCTTGGCGATGGTCTTGGCAATATTGCCGGACCAGAGTGAGCCGCCGAGCAGCGAGAATAGGAAGGGCGCATCGGCGCCGAGCCTGTCCATGTCGCGCGAAAAGGCGTAGCCATCGCCGGCCGCCAGATTCTCGAAGGCAGCGACATTGCGCGCCCGGTCCTTGGAGAAGATGAGATGCGAGCCATCCGGCCTGAGAACACCGGTCGGAAGATCGGCGTGGGCGAATTCCAGGCCCCGCGCTTCCAGATCCTTGCCGAGTGCGCCATAGGCAGGCGAGGTCAGGAACAGCACCATGGTGGTCGCCATGACGTCGTGCTTGAAGCCCGGCTCGGTGATCTCCTCCGTCCGGAGGCAGCCGCCGATGCGATCACTGCGCTCCAGAACCAGCACCTTCTTGCCCTTCTTACCGAGCAGGCTGGCTGCGACCAGGGCATTGATGCCGCTTCCGACGATGATGTAGTCATAAGTGGACATGGCGGATCACCGGACTGATGCAAAACTGGTGCAAAATCCCTTCGCCCCGTGACAACGGGGAGAAGACAGACATTCTCGCCTAGACGGCAGAACTACGCGTCCGGCGTTAAGACCCCGCCCCAAACCCCTCCCCACAAGGGGGAGGGGCTTAACCCGGCCGCACCCTCGGAGCCCCAATCGAGGCAAGGAGCGAGCCGCGAGTCTTCTCCCTCCTTGTGGGGGAGATGGCCGGCAGGCCAGAGAGGGTCTTTATCCCATATGCGATTGCCCGGCCGTGAACGGGAGTGGGGACCTTCTCTCGATCTTAGTTCGCCACCAGCGCCAGCGCGCGGATCGGCGAGCCTGTGCCCTTGACGAACTTCAGCGGTGCGGCGATCAGGATCGCGCCCTTGGCCGGCAGCTGGTCGAGATGGCAGAGGCTGGCAAGGCCGTAGCGGCCGGCCTTGTGCATCAGGTTATGCGCCGGGAAGGGCGGGTTCATGCCGCCCGCAGAACCGGCATCGGTGCCGATGGTTTCCTGGCCCCAGCCCATGATCTTCTTGGAGACGAGATATTCGATCGCTTCCGCCGTCGGTCCGGGTGAATGCGGGCCGTTCTCGTCAGCATTGAGGAAGGTTTCGGTCGAGCCGTTGCGCTTGTACCAGTCGGTGCGCATCACCACCCAGCTATTGGCTTCGATCTCGCCATGCTCGGCTTCCCATTCCTTGATGCTGTCGACGGTCAGGAGATAGTCGGGATTGGCGGCCGATTCCTTGGAACGGTCGATGACGTTGAGCGGGCCGACGAAGGACTGCGGCGGAATGGTGTCGGTGGTGTTGTTGGCCAGGTCCTTGCCGGTGATCCAGTGGCATGGGGCGTCGAAATGGGTGCCGGTATGTTCGCCGAGTTCCAGCCAGTTCCAGGCCCAGAACGGGCCATTCTGGTCATAGTGCGAGATTTCGTGCACCTTGACCTTCGGCGTGTTCTGGCCGAACTGCGGAGGCAGGTAGAGGACCGGTGTTTCCGGACCGAGCGGTGCGGTCAGGTCGACGACCCTCACGGAACCGGAAAGAAGTGCGGCTGCGACGTCGGCAAGTGCTTTGGCTGTCATGGTTCTGTTCCCTGGTTGCGAGGGTCTCTCAGCGGCCCAACCGGTCGCCGTCTCCGCCCCTGTAGAGGCAACGCTAAGCCAGGAAATATGAAATTGCAAGCATCTGGCGGCGCGGGGAAATGCCGTCCAACGCCTCAAGGGATTTCAGTATTATGTTGATATAAAACATCATTTCAAAAATTGACGTAACGTAATCCCAAAAACCTTTATACTTAAAATATTTGTGACTTGCGACGGTCCGGCGAAGATGTATGCATATGCGGAAAACAATCGACGGCCTGCAGCAGGAGAGGACGATGAACTACGACGCGGTGGTGATCGGTGCTGGACACAATGGGCTGGCTGCGGCCGTCGAACTGGCCAACAAGGGTTGGTCGGTCGCCGTCGTAGAGGCGAAGGACGAGCCGGGCGGGGCGGTCAAGACCCGCGAGGTGACGCTGCCCGGCTTCCGCCACGACCTCTGCGCCATGAACCTCTCCATGTTCGCCGGCTCTGCCTTCTTCAACGCCAACAAGGATGCGCTGTTCGCCAATGGCCTCGGCATCGTGCCGGCGGCCGATTGTTTTGCCAGCGTTTTTCGCGATCACACCTGGCTCGGCGTCAGCACCGATCTGGAAAAGACCGCCAGCCGCATCGCAGCACTTTCTGCCAGGGACGCTCAGGCCTGGCGCGACCTGCTCGCTACCTTCGGTGCCGATGCGCCGCACATCTTCGGCCTGCTCGGCTCGCCGATGCCATCCTTCGCCGCCGCCAAAGTCGCCTGGAAAGCCTGGCGCGAAAAGGGCACGGGCTGGATGTACGACACATTGAAGCTGCTGCTGGCTTCGCCGCGCGATTTCCTCGACGCCCGTTTCGAAAGCCCTAAACTCAAGGCGATGATGGCGGCGTGGGGCATGCATCTCGACTTTCCGCCGGATGTCGCCGGTGGCGCTCTCTTCCCCTATCTCGAATCTATGGCCAACCAGGCGTTCGGCATGGTGATCGGCCAGGGCGGCGCCGACACTATTATAAAGTCTATGGTCGGCGTGCTGAAATCCAAGGGCGGCGAACTCCTGCTCGGCACGTCGGTCGACCAGATCGAACTGGGCAATGGTGCCGCAACCGGTGTCCGCCTCTCTGACGGCCGCGTGCTCGCGGCCAGGCGCGCTGTGATCTCCAACGCCCATCCGCAGATCGTCTTCGGCAACCTGCTCGCCAAGGATTCGTCTCGCGCAGCATTCGACGCCAAGATCGAAAAGTTCCGGGCCGGGCCGGGTACGCTGATGGTGCATCTGGCCCTCGACAGCCTGCCGGACTGGCGCGCCGGCGAAGAGTTGAAAAAGTTCGCCTATGTCCATGTCGCGCCCGATATGGAGATGATGACGCGGGCCTATGCCGAAGCGGCAGCCGGACTGCTGCCGGTTGAACCGGTGCTCGTCGTCGGCCAGCCGAGCGTGCTCGATGCGTCGCGCGCGCCGGATGGCAAGCATGTGCTCTGGATCCAGACCCGCGTGCTTCCGGCCGAGATCAAGGGTGACGCCAAGGGTGAGATCGGTGCTCGGGATTGGGATCAGGTCAAGGAAGCCTATGCCGATCGCGTCCTCGACATTCTCGAAACCTATGCGCCCGGCCTGCGTGGAAAAATCCTCGGCCGCTCAGTCTTCTCGCCAATAGACCTCGAACGGGAGAATCCGAATCTGATCGGCGGCGACAATCTGTCCGGCAGCCATCATCTCGACCAGAATTTCCTCTTCCGTCCCGTCGCCGGCTATTCACGTTACAGGACGCCGGTGAAAAACCTCTATCTTTGCGGCGCCTCGACCTGGCCGGGCGCCGGAACCGGTGCAGGCTCGGGCTTCATGCTTGCCAAGTTGTTGGCAAAGTGACGGGCGTGCCAGCTAACATTTGACATCTAAAATATTGACGCGCATAGAGCGGGAGACACTATACCCAATCCGGGCCGGGATATGGCAGACAGCGATACCGTCGACATCGAGATCATCGTTCAGGACACGCAGGAGGGCAAGAAGCCCGAACTCAGGCTCTGGCTGCGCATGCTCTCGACCACCAAGCTGATCAGCCAGGAAGTCCGCCGTCGCCTGCGCAGCGAATTCGGCGCCACGCTGCCGCAATTCGACCTGCTCGCCCAGCTCGACCGCGAGAAGAACGGCCTGCGTCTCGGCGAGCTGTCCAAGCGCACCATGGTCACCAACGGCAATGTCACGGGCCTTGTCGAGCGCCTCGAAGGAGATGGCCTGATCGTCCGCGAAACCCCTGACGGCGACCGCCGTGTCACAGTCGCCAAGCTGACCGCCAAAGGCGAGAAATTCTTCGCCGAAATGGCCGCCGCMCATGAAGGATGGCTGCGCGACATGATGGCCGATGTCGATCCCGCGGCGATCAAGGTGCTGCTTGACGACATGCATCTGGTGAAGGCTTCGGTGAACAATCACCTCTCCGGCTCGGACGACGACTGAACGGCTGCAGAAACGCCGAGGCAGCCCTGCGCAAAAGGCAAGGCGCTGGTCGAACGAAATCCGACATCCATCGTCTACTTTGAAAAAATCGGATAGATCGGTCAATCCCTGCAAATTCAATCGTTTCGCAGCGGCTTTGTGACGCTTTTGTCAAATCATGCGACAATGCAGCGAAAATAGATTCCGACACTTGCTTATCCGGTATAGCTGCGCTAACCACGATTGCGTTGCAACAAATTCGGCTCTGCCGGGCCGCACGATCGCTGATCGCAGTCTCGTGTAGCGTGGCGGGCGAGGTTGGATTGAAATGACTGCTCTCCTCGGCTCCTATATGCCAATCGCCATCTTCATTGGCATCGCTCTCGTCATCGGTCTTGCTCTTCTGGTCGCTCCTTTCATCGTTGCCTTCAAAGCGCCCGATTCGGAAAAGCTGTCGGCCTTTGAATGCGGCTTCAATGCCTTCGACGATGCGCGCATGAAGTTTGACATCCGCTTCTACCTGGTTTCGATCCTGTTCATCATCTTCGACCTGGAAGTGGCCTTCCTGTTTCCCTGGGCCGTGTCCTTCCATGCGATCGACTGGTTCGGTTTCTGGTCGATGATGGTTTTCCTCGCCGTGCTGACCATCGGCTTTATTTATGAATGGAAGAAGGGAGCACTCGAATGGGAGTGACATCCTCGACGCTCGTCGCCGAAGAGCCGAAGGGGATCATCGATCCCGCGACCGGCAAGCCGGTTGGCGCCAATGATGCTTTCTTCGGCGAAATCAACAATGAACTCGCCGACAAGGGTTTTATCACCACCACGACCTCCGCCCTGATCACCTGGGCGCGCACGGGTTCGCTGATGTGGATGCAGTTCGGCCTCGCCTGCTGCGCTGTTGAAGGCCTGATGCAGGTCTCCGGCCCGCGCTACGACATGGAGCGCTTCGGTGTCGCGCCGCGCGCCTCGCCGCGCCAGTCAGACGTGATGATCGTCGCGGGCACGCTGACCAACAAGATGGCCCCGGCGCTGCGCAAGGTCTACGACCAGATGCCCGAGCCGCGTTACGTCATTTCGATGGGCTCCTGCGCCAATGGCGGCGGTTATTACCACTATTCCTATTCGGTGGTGCGTGGCTGCGATCGCGTCGTGCCTGTCGACATCTACGTGCCRGGCTGTCCTCCCACGGCAGAGGCGCTGCTCTATGGCGTGCTCCTGCTGCAGAAGAAAATCCGCCGCACCGGCACGATCGAGCGCTGAGGGGAGACGGGACCATGGCCACTCTGGACGAGCTTTCCGTCTATCTCCGCGAAGCCCGCGGTCCGCTGATTGCCGACGCGGTTCTCGCCTATGGCGAACTGACGCTGACGGTTGCGCCTGAAAACTATATCGAACTGCTGACCTTCCTTCGGGATGACGAGCGCTGCCAGTTCATCAGCTTCATCGACCTCTGCGGCGCCGACTATCCGTCGCGCGAAAAGCGCTTCGATGTGGTGGTACACTTGCTGTCGCCCAAGCATAACATTCGTGTTCGCGTGAAGGCGCAGGTCGGCGAAGACGAGACGATCACCTCGGCGACCGGTCTCTATCTCGGCGCCGAATGGTTCGAACGCGAAGCCTACGATATGTACGGCATCCTGTTCGCCGGCCACTCGGATCTTCGCCGCATCCTGACCGACTACGGCTTCGAAGGCTTCCCGCTGCGTAAGGACTTCCCGACAACGGGTTATGTCGAAGTCCGCTACGACGACACCGTCAAGCGCGTCGTGTATGAGCCGGTTCAGCTCCGCCAGGAATTCCGCAATTTCGACTTTTTGTCGCCTTGGGAGGGAACAGACTATGTCCTGCCAGGTGACGAGAAGAAGAGCCAGTAAGGCCTGCTGAGTCTCTATCGCTTATTCGCCTCCATTCTGGAGCATGAAATATGACTGAACATAACGTCCGGAATTTTACCATCAACTTTGGACCGGAGCATCCGTCTGCGCACGGTGTGCTTCGTCTTGTGCTGGAGCTTGATGGTGAAATCGTAGAACGCGTCGACCCGCACATTGGTCTCTTGCATCGCGGCACTGAAAAGCTGATCGAGACCAAGACGTATCTGCAGGCCGTGCCTTATTTCGATCGCCTCGATTACGTCGCCCCGATGAATCAGGAGCATGCTTTCGCGCTCGCTGCGGAAAAGCTGCTCGGCCTCGAAGTTCCGATCCGCGGCCAGCTGATCCGCGTGCTCTACTCCGAAATTGGCCGCATCCTGTCGCACATCATGAACGTCACGACGCAGGCCATGGACGTCGGCGCCATGACGCCGCCGGTCTGGGGTTTCGAAGAGCGCGAAAAGCTGATGGTGTTCTACGAGCGCGCCTGCGGCGCCCGCATGCACTCCGCTTATTTCCGTCCGGGCGGCATCCATCAGGACATTCCGCCGGAATTGGTCGAGGATATCGGCAAGTGGTGCGACAAGTTCGACGCCATTCTCGATGACATCGAAGGCTTGTTGACCGACAACCGCATCTACAAGCAGCGCAACGTCGATATCGGCGTCGTCACGCTCGCCGACGCCTGGGCTTGGGGCTTTTCGGGTGTCATGGTCCGCGGTTCGGGGGCTGCCTGGGACCTGCGCCGGGCGCAGCCCTACGAATGCTATTCCGAGCTCGATTTCGACATCGCCGTCGGCAAGAACGGCGACTGCTATGACCGTTACCTGATCCGCATGTTCGAAATGCGCCAGGCCAACCGGATCATGAAGCAGTGCGTCAACCGCCTGCTCGGCAAGGAGAAATATGGCCCGGTGTCGTCGCTCGACGGCAAGGTCGTGCCGCCGAAGCGTGGCGAGATGAAGCGCTCGATGGAAGCGCTGATCCACCACTTCAAGCTCTATACCGAAGGCTACCACGTGCCGGCCGGCGAGGTTTATGCCGCGGTCGAGGCGCCCAAGGGCGAGTTCGGCGTCTATCTGGTCGCCGACGGCAGCAACAAGCCTTATCGCTGCAAGATTCGCGCTCCGGGTTACGCGCATCTGCAGGCGATGGACTTCCTTTGCAAAGGCCACCAGCTCGCCGACGTCACCGCCGTGCTCGGCTCGCTCGATATCGTTTTCGGTGAGGTCGACCGGTGATGATCAAGGTCGCGCTCGCAGCTTCCGCCATTCTGCTCGCCACTGTCGCATTCGCGCAAGAGGACGAGCAGAAGCCGGCCAAGAGCAGCGACGGCTCCACGATCGGACAACTGATTGCGCAGGGATACGAGATCAAGGCGGCCGTGCCGAACGGCAAGCGCTTCGTCGTTTTCCTGCAGCAGGATTCAACAGGATACGCATGCGAAATGACGGGCCTCAGCACGTCGCAATGCGGAAAGATCAATTGATAGGACGATAACGAGAATGTCCGTACGTCGATTAGCCGAAGAGAATGTCCAGCCGCCGAGCTTCGCTTTCACGAGCGACAATGCGACCTGGGCGCAGGCGACGATTGCGAAATATCCGGAAGGTCGGCAGCAGTCCGCCGTCATCCCGTTGCTCATGCGTGCGCAGGAGCAGGACGGCTGGGTGACCAAGGCGGCGATCGAATCGGTCGCGGATATGCTCAGCATGGCCTATATCCGCGTCCTCGAAGTCGCGACCTTCTATACCCAGTTCCAACTGGCGCCGGTCGGCTCGCGCGCTCATATCCAGGTCTGCGGCACGACGCCGTGCATGCTGCGTGGTTCCGAGGACTTGATGGCCGTTTGCCGGTCGAAGATTCATCCCGAGCCGCATCATCTCAATGCCGATGGCACGCTTTCCTGGGAAGAGGTCGAATGTCTTGGGGCCTGCGTCAACGCCCCGATGATCATGGTTGCCAAGGACACCTATGAGGACCTGACGCCGCGGCAGCTCGAATATATCATCGAGCGCTTCGAGGCCGGCAAGGCCGGCGACGTCAAGCCGGGCACGCAGATCGACCGTTTCTATTCCGCTCCCTTCGGCGGCATGACCTCGCTCACCGCTCCGGACGAGCGCCGTCCGCTGCAGCCGGCGCTGACCGGCGAAGAACCGCCGAAGCCCGCGGCGGAAGCCGTCGCGGTCCCGCCGTCCAATGCGGCCCAGCCGAAGACGGCTGCTGTCGAGACAGCGCCCGCGGTGAAGTCGCCGGCCGACGACAAGAGTGCCACGCCTAGTGGCGCACCGGTCAAGGAATCCACGGCTGCCGAAAACGCCGCCGATGCTGGCAAGGCCGCGGCCAAGCCGTCGCTGGACGATCCGAACCGCCCGACTGGCATCGAAAAGCCGGCAACGCCGGATGACTTGCAGCTGATCTCGGGCGTCGGCCCTAAGATCGAAGGTACGCTGCACGATCTCGGCATCTTCACTTATGCGCAGGTTGCTGCCTGGAATGCCGAGCAGCGTGCCTGGGTCGACAGCTACCTGAACTTCCGCGGCCGCATCGATCGCGACGAATGGGTCAAGCAAGCCGACGCCTTGGCGCGCGGCGGCGAAGAAGAATATGTTCGGGTTTTCGGCAAGAAGCCCCGGTAAGGACGAGACGGATGTTGGACGATAAGGACCGCATATTCACCAATATCTACGGCCACAAGGACAAGTCGCTGAAGGGCGCCATGTCGCGTGGACATTGGGACGGCACCAAGCAGATGCTTGAAAAGGGCCGCGATTGGATCGTCAACGAGATGAAGGCGTCGGGCCTGCGTGGCCGTGGCGGCGCCGGCTTCCCGACCGGCCTCAAATGGTCCTTCATGCCGAAGGAAAGCGACGGCCGTCCGCATTTCCTCGTCGTCAACGCCGACGAATCCGAACCCGGCACCTGCAAAGACCGCGACATCATGCGCCACGATCCGCATACGCTGATCGAAGGCTGCCTGATCGCGAGCTTCGCCATGGGCGCGCATGTCGCCTATATCTATCTGCGCGGCGAATATATCCGGGAGCGTGAGGCGCTACAGGCGGCGATCGACGAATGTTACGACGCCAACCTGCTCGGCAAGAACAACATCCATGGCTGGGACATGGAAGTGTTCCTCCATCACGGTGCCGGGGCCTATATCTGCGGCGAAGAAACGGCACTGCTCGAAAGCCTCGAAGGAAAGAAGGGCCAGCCGCGTCTGAAGCCGCCATTCCCGGCCAATATGGGCCTCTACGGCTGTCCGACGACGGTCAACAACGTTGAATCGATCGCGGTGGCGCCGACCATCCTGCGCCGCGGCGCCGGCTGGTTCTCTGCCATCGGCCGGCCGAACAATGTCGGCACGAAGCTGTTCATGCTGTCGGGCCATGTCAACAAGCCCTGCACCGTCGAGGACGCGATGGGTGTCACCTTCCGCGAACTGGTCGACAAGCATGCCGGCGGCATCCGCGGCGGCTGGGACAACCTGCTCGCCGTCATCCCCGGCGGCGCATCGTGCCCGATCGTGCCGGCGGCCGATATCATCGATTGCCAGATGGACTTCGACGGCTTGCGCGCTGTCGGTTCCTCCTTCGGCACGGCCGGCGCCATCGTCATGGACAAGTCGACCGACGTCATCAAGGCGATCTGGCGCATCTCGGCCTTCTTCAAGCACGAGAGCTGCGGCCAGTGCACGCCCTGCCGCGAAGGCACGGGCTGGATGATGCGCGTCATGGAGCGCATGGTGCGCGGCAACGCGCAGAAGCGCGAAATCGACATGCTGTTCGAAGTTACCAAGCAGGTGGAAGGCCACACGATCTGCGCGCTCGGCGACGCCGCGGCCTGGCCGATCCAGGGCCTGATCCGTCGCTTCCGTCCGGAGATCGAGAGGCGTATTGATCAGTATACCAGCAATGCCACGTCGCATGGCGCGGTTCTGGAGGCTGCCGAGTAGGAAACATGAGCGAGCCGCAACAGGGCAGGGACGAGGCGGAAGCGCGGGATACCGCAGCTGAGCCGAACTTTGCCCAAGCGTCCGCCAAATTCATCGCCGATCAGGCGGCGGTGATGACGATGATGACTGCCGTCGGCGTCAATATGGCGACGCAGATGGCGGGTCTCTTCATGGGGGCAATGGCCGATGCGCTGGACAAGCGCAATGAGGCGGCGCCGGTGAAGACGGAAGGGGCGAAGAAGCCGGAAGAACCGAAGGTCGTGCCGCTCAAGGTGGTCCGGAAAACCGAGACCGCCAGGACGGACGACCTCAAGCGGATTTCCGGCATCGGCCCGAGATTGGAAAAAGTGCTCAGGGACATGGGTGTCACCTCATTTGCCGATATCGCCAAATGGGATGATGCCGAGGCCATGAGAATCGATAAAGAGCTTGACCTCGACAACCGGATTATCCGGGACGGCTGGGTCAGGCAGGCGAAAGCGCTGTTGGAAGGCTGAAATGGCGAAGCTGAAAGTTGACGGAAAAGAAGTCGAGGTACCGGATCATTTCACGCTGTTGCAGGCGTGCGAGGAGGCTGGCGCCGAAGTTCCGCGCTTCTGTTTTCATGAACGGCTGTCGGTCGCCGGCAATTGCCGCATGTGTCTGATCGAAGTGAAGGGTGGCCCGCCGAAGCCGCAGGCATCGTGCGCCATGGGCGTGCGCGACGTGCGCGGCGGCCCGAATGGCGAACTGCCGGAAGTCTTCACCAACACGCCGATGGTCAAGAAGGCCCGCGAAGGCGTGATGGAATTCCTGCTGATCAACCATCCGCTGGATTGCCCGATCTGCGACCAGGGCGGCGAATGCGACCTGCAGGACCAGGCGATGACCTTTGGTGTCGACGCCTCGCGCTACCAGGAAAACAAGCGCGCCGTCGAAGACAAGTATATCGGACCGCTGGTCAAGACGGTGATGAACCGCTGCATCCACTGCACGCGCTGCGTCCGCTTCACCACGGAAGTGGCTGGGATCAGCGAACTCGGCCTGATCGGCCGCGGCGAGGATGCTGAGATCACCACCTATCTCGAAAGCGCCATGACCTCGGAACTGCAGGGCAATGTCGTTGACCTCTGCCCTGTCGGCGCGCTGACCTCCAAGCCCTTTGCCTTCACGGCACGTCCGTGGGAGCTCAACAAGACGGAATCGATCGACGTCATGGACGCGCTTGGTTCGGCGATCCGCGTCGACACCCGCGGCCGTGAAGTCATGCGCATCCTGCCGCGCGTTAACGAAGACATCAACGAGGAATGGATCTCCGACAAGTCCCGCCATATCTGGGATGGTCTGAAGACCCAGCGCCTCGACCGGCCCTATGTCCGCAAGGACGGCCGACTGGTGCCAGCCACCTGGCAGGAAGCGTTTGCCACCATCAAGGCTGCCGTTTCCGCCACATCAGGCGAGAAGATCGGCGCCGTTGCCGGCGACCTCGCTTCCGTCGAGGAAATGTATGCGCTCTCCGAACTCGTGCGCTCATTCGGTTCGCAGAATCTCGATTGTCGCCAGGATGGCGCCCAGCTCGATCCGTCGAACGGCCGTGCCAGCTATATCTTCAACCCGACCATCGCCGGCATCGACGAGGCGGACGCGCTGCTGATCGTCGGCGCCAATCCGCGCATCGAAGCCTCTGTGCTCAACGCTCGCATCCGCAAGCGCTGGCGCCGCGGCGGTTTCCCAGTCGGCCTCATCGGCCAACAAGCGGATCTGCGCTACAAGTATGACTATCTCGGCGCAGGCACCGACACGCTCGATGATCTCGCCGCCGGCAATGGCAGCTTCCTCGACAAGCTGAAGAACGCCAAGAAGCCGATGATCATCATCGGCCAGGGGGCGCTTTCTCGCGCCGATGGCCGCGGCATTCTCGCAACCGTCGCCGGCCTCGCCGAATCGGTGGGTGCGCTGACGCCTGAATGGAATGGCCTTGCTGTGTTGCACACCGCCGCTTCCCGCGTCGGTGGCCTCGATCTCGGCTTCGTGCCGGGCGAGAACGGCGTCGATGCCGCGACCCAGCTCGCGACCATGGACGTGGTCTTCCTGCTCGGTGCCGACGAACTCGATTTCTCCAGGAAGAGCACCAATCTTCTGGTCTATATCGGCTCGCATGGCGACAATGGCGCCTCGAATGCTGATGTGATCCTGCCGGGCGCCACCTATACCGAAAAGTCGGGCATCTGGGTGAACACCGAAGGCCGCGTGCAGATGGGCAATCGCGCCAATTTCGCACCGGGCGACGCGCGCGAGGACTGGGCGATCATCCGCGCCCTCTCGGACGTGCTCGGCAAGCGCTTACCCTTTGATTCGCTTCATCAATTGCGTGCAAAACTCTATGCAGCCTTCCCGCATTTCGCCGAAGAGGACGAGATCAAGCTGGGCAGCGTCGACGAAATTGCCGCAGTTGCGAAAAAACTCAGGAAAATGGACAAATCGGGGTTTGCTTCTCCGATCAAAGACTTCTATTTGACGAACCCGATAGCACGCGCCTCGGCGGTCATGGCCGAATGCTCCGCATTGGCCCAAAGCAACCTTAAGGTTGCGGTGGAATAGGCGCGAGGGGACAGGGAATCATGGACGATTTTTTCACCGCCTATGTCTTGCCGGCATTGATCATGGTCGGCCAGTCGCTTCTGATGCTGGTTCTGCTCCTGGTCTTCATCGCCTTCATTCTGCTTGCCGACCGCAAGGTCTGGGCGGCAGTGCAATTGCGCCGTGGTCCGAATGTGGTGGGTCCGTTCGGACTTTTCCAGTCCTTCGCCGACCTGGGCAAATTTATCCTGAAGGAACCGATCATCCCGGCCGGCGCCAACAAGGCCGTCTTCCTGCTCGCCCCGCTCGTCGCCGTGACGCTGGCGCTTGCCACCTACGCCGTCATCCCGGTCAACCAGAACTGGGTGATCGCCAATATCAATGTCGGCATCCTCTACGTGTTCGCCATCTCTTCGCTCGAAGTCTATGGCGTCATCATGGGCGGCTGGGCCTCGAACTCGAAATACCCGTTCCTCGGCGCGCTGCGCTCGGCGGCGCAGATGGTGTCCTATGAAGTCTCGATCGGCTTCGTGATCGTTACCGTGCTGCTCTGCGTCGGTTCCTTGAACCTCACCGATATCGTGCTGTCGCAGAAGGTCGGCCTCGGCACCAAGCTTGGCCTGCCGAACTCCTTCCTCGACTGGCATTGGCTGTCGCTGTTCCCGATGTTCATCGTCTTCTTCATCTCGGCTCTCGCCGAGACGAACCGGCCGCCCTTCGACCTCCCGGAAGCGGAATCGGAACTGGTCGCCGGCTTCATGGTCGAATACGGCTCGACCCCGTACATGATGTTCATGCTCGGCGAATATGCAGCCATCGTGCTGATGTGCTCGCTGACCACCATCCTCTTCCTCGGAGGCTGGCTGCCGCCGGTCGATATCTTCCTCCTCAACTGGGTGCCGGGCATCATCTGGTTCCTGATCAAGGTCTGCCTGTGCTTCTTCATGTTCGCCATGGTCAAGGCCTTCGTGCCGCGCTATCGCTATGACCAGCTGATGCGGCTGGGCTGGAAGGTCTTCCTGCCGCTGTCGCTCGCCATGGTCGTCATCACCGCCTTTGTCCTGAAACTGACGGGATGGGCGTGATATGGCGGCTCCAATCAATACAATGAAGGAATGATTGCGATGTCAGCCATTGCACAGTCCATCCGTTCGCTGTTCCTTCGGGAGTTCTTCGGCGCGTTCGTCCTTACCATGCGGTATTTCTTCAAGCAGAAGGCGACCGTCAACTATCCCTACGAAAAGGGTCCGGTCTCGCCCCGCTTCCGCGGCGAGCATGCGCTGCGCCGTTATCCGAACGGCGAGGAACGCTGCATTGCCTGCAAGCTCTGCGAGGCGATCTGTCCTGCCCAGGCCATCACCATCGAGGCTGGCCCGCGTCGCAATGACGGCACCCGCCGCACAGTGCGCTATGACATCGACATGGTGAAGTGCATCTATTGCGGCTTCTGCCAGGAAGCCTGCCCGGTCGACGCCATCGTCGAAGGCCCGAACTTCGAATTCGCCACCGAAACCCGCGAAGAGCTCTATTTCGACAAGCAGAGGCTGCTCGACAATGGCGACCGGTGGGAGCGTGAAATCGCGCGCAATCTGGCGCTCGACGCGCCCTATCGCTGATCGGCATTTCAATTCCTCCGGCCCGGCCGGAGTTCATTCAAAAGGCCCGGTTGCTTAGCCGGGGGAAACGGGGAGGGGCCACGTGGCCTCAGATCCCGGGGAAGAAAAAGGCGCCAAAATATGGGTCTGCAGGCTCTGTTTTTCTATCTGTTCGCCTTCGTCGCTGTGGCGTCGGCATTCATGGTCATCTGGGCCAGGAACCCGGTTCATTCGGTCCTGTTCCTGATCCTGACCTTCGTCAATGCGGCAGGCCTCTTCCTGCTCACCGGCGCCGAATTCCTGGCGATGATCCTGCTGGTCGTCTATGTCGGCGCGGTGGCGGTGCTCTTCCTGTTCGTCGTGATGATGCTCGACATCGACTTCACCAAGCTGCGCTCGACGGCGCTTGAATATACGCCGGTCGGCGTGCTGATCGGCCTCATCCTTGCGGCAGAACTGGTCATCATCATCGGCGGCACGGTGTTCACCCCGAACGTGGCGAAGAGCATTTCGATGCCGATCCCGGACGTGGCCAAGCGCACCAACACGGCAGCGCTCGGCGACGTGCTCTATACCCACTACGTCTACTTTTTCCAGATTGCCGGCCTCGTTCTCCTCGTCGCCATGATCGGCGCGATCGTGCTGACCTTGAAGCACCGCACCGATATCAAGCGGCAGAACATCGGGAGCCAGGTGGCGCGCAATCCCAAGACGGCTATCGCCGTCGTCAATCCGAAACCCGGCCAGGGCATCTGAGGCGGAGAGAGATCATGGAAATCACCATCGGCCATTACCTCACCGTCAGCGCCATCTTGTTCATGCTCGGCCTGTTCGGCATCTTCCTGAACCGCAAGAACGTCATTGTCATCCTGATGTCGGTGGAACTGATCCTGCTCGCGGTCAACCTCAACATGGTGGCCTTCTCGTCCTTCCTGCACGACATTACGGGCCAGGTTTTCGCGCTGTTTATCCTGACCGTCGCTGCCGCCGAAGCGGCGATCGGTCTTGCAATACTCGTCGTCTTCTATCGTAACCGGGGCACGATCGCGGTCGAAGACGTCAACATGATGAAGGGCTGAGAAGGCTATGATCATCTACAAACTCATCGTCTTCTTGCCGCTTCTGGGCGCGATCATCGCTGGCCTCGGCGGCAACCAGATCGGCGCCAAGGCGTCGGAATATGTGACGACCGGCTTGCTGCTGATCGCCGCCGTTCTCTCCTGGATCGTTTTCTTCATGGTCGCCGTCGGCAACACGGAACAGTTCACTGTTCCTGTCATGCGCTGGGTGCAGTCCGGCGGCGTCGACGTCGAATGGGCCTTCCGCATCGATACGCTGACTGCCGTGATGTTCGTCGTCGTCAACACAGTGTCGAGTCTGGTGCATGTCTATTCGATCGGCTACATGCATCACGACCCGGATCGGCCGCGCTTCTTCGCCTATCTGTCTCTCTTCACCTTCGCCATGCTGATGCTGATCACTGCCGATAACCTGCTGCAGATGTTCTTCGGCTGGGAAGGCGTGGGTCTCGCTTCCTACCTGCTGATCGGCTTTTGGTATAAGAAGCCGTCGGCGAGTGCTGCGGCGATGAAGGCCTTCATCGTCAACCGCGTCGGTGACTTCGGCTTCGCGCTCGGTATCTTTGGCGTCTTTGTCCTGTTTGGCTCGATCAATTTTGAATCCATCTTCGCTGCTGCCCCGACTTACATCCCGGCACCGGGCGCCAAGGGTGCCACCGATGCGGTGATCAATCTCTTCGGCATGCAACTCGACAAGCAGGCCGCGATCACTGGCACCTGCCTGCTGCTGTTCATGGGCGCGATGGGCAAGTCGGCGCAATTCCTGCTGCACACCTGGCTGCCGGACGCGATGGAAGGCCCGACCCCGGTCTCGGCCCTCATCCATGCCGCGACCATGGTTACCGCCGGCGTCTTCCTCGTCGCCCGCATGTCGCCGCTGTTCGAGCTGTCGCATACCGCGCTCGTCTTCGTGACGCTGGTCGGCACGATCACCGCCTTCTTCGCTGCCTCGGTTGGCCTTGTGCAGAACGACATCAAGCGCGTCATCGCTTATTCGACCTGTTCGCAGCTTGGCTACATGTTCGTGGCGCTCGGCATGGGCGCCTATGGCGCAGGCATTTTCCACCTGTTCACGCACGCCTTCTTCAAGGCGCTGTTGTTCCTCTGTGCCGGTTCGGTGATCCATGCCGTCTCCGACGAGCAGGACATGCGTAACATGGGTGGCCTTCGCACCTATATTCCGAGGACGTTCTGGCTGATGGTCATCGGCACGATCGCCATCACCGGTGTCGGCATTCCCGGCACCTTGATCGGCACCGCCGGCTTCTTCTCCAAGGACGGCATCATCGAGACGGCCTATGCCTCGACGAGCCCGCTCTCCGGCTTCTCCTTCACCCTGCTGGTGCTCGCCGCGGTGTTCACGAGCTTCTATTCATGGCGCCTGATCTTCATGACCTTCTTCGGCAAGCCGCGCGCTTCCCACGATGTCATGCATCACGTGCATGAATCGCCGAATGTCATGCTGGTGCCGCTCTATGTCCTCGCAGCCGGCGCGCTTGTCGCTGGTGTCATCTTCCACAATTACTTCTTCGGCGAAGCCTATAAGGAGTTCTGGAAGGGGGCGCTGTTCACGCTGCCGCATAACGACATTCTCGAAGCGCATGAGCATGTGCCGCTGCTCGTCAAGTGGGCCTCGTTCATCGCCATGGTCGTCGGTCTGGCGGTCGCCTGGCTGTTCTACATCCGCTCGCCGTGGATGCCGGGCTACTTCGCCAACCAGCAGCGATTCCTCTACCGGTTCCTGCTCAACAAATGGTATTTCGACGAGCTCTATGACGTGCTCTTCGTCCGCTCTGCCAAGTGGCTCGGCCGCTTCCTGTGGAAAGAGGGTGATGGCACGGTCATCGATGGCCTCGGTCCGAACGGTGTCGCTGCCCGCGTCATCGATGCGACCAACCAGGTCGTCCGCCTGCAGACCGGCTATCTCTACCACTATGCCTTCGTGATGCTGATCGGCATTGCCGCACTCGTAACCTGGATGATGCTCGGGAGTTCGTTCTGATGTCCGGTTGGCCCATTCTTTCGCTGGTCACATTCATACCGCTGGTCGGCGCCGCCCTGCTTCTGCTGATGAAGGGCGATAGCGAGGACGGCCGGCAGAACGTGCTCTATATCTCGCTTGCCACGACTGTCGTTACCTTCGTGCTGTCGCTGTTCATCTGGTGGGGCTTTGACAATTCGACGGCCAGCTTCCAGTTCGTGGAGAAGCAGAATTGGCTGAACACCGGCATTTCCTACCATGTCGGCGTTGACGGCATCTCGATGCTGTTCGTGATCCTCACGACCTTCCTCATGCCTTTCTGCGTGCTGGCGAGCTGGATCTCGGTCGAGAAGCGCATCCGCGAATATATGATCGCCTTCCTGTTCCTGGAAACACTGATGATCGGCACCTTCGTGGCGCTCGACATCGTACTCTTCTACGTCTTCTTCGAAGGCGTGCTGATCCCGATGTACATCATTATCGGTGTCTGGGGCGGCAAGGAGCGCGTCTACGCCTCCTACAAGTTCTTCCTCTATACGCTGCTCGGCTCGGTGCTGATGCTCTTGGCAATCATGGCGATGTACTGGGATGCGGGCACGACCGATATCACCCAGATGCTGACCCACAAGTTCCCGGCGCATATGCAGACCTATCTCTGGCTGGCCTTCTTCGCCTCGTTTGCGGTGAAGATGCCGATGTGGCCGGTGCATACCTGGCTGCCGGACGCACACGTGCAGGCGCCGACGGCGGGCTCGGTCATCCTGGCCGGCATCCTCTTGAAGCTCGGCGGATACGGTTTCCTGCGCTTCTCGCTGCCAATGTTCCCGTTGGCGTCCGAATATTTCGCGCCGCTGATCTTCTCGCTCTCGGTCATCGCGATCATCTACACCTCGCTGGTGGCGTTGATGCAGGAGGACATCAAGAAGCTGATCGCCTATTCGTCGGTGGCCCATATGGGCTACGTGACCATGGGCATCTTCGTCGCCAATACGCAGGGCATCCAAGGGGCGCTGTTCCAGATGCTGTCGCATGGCATCGTCTCCGGCGCGCTCTTCCTCTGCGTCGGCGTCGTCTATGACCGGACGCATACACGCGAAATCAACGCCTATGGCGGCCTGGTCAACAACATGCCGAAATATGCGGTGGCCTTCATGGTCTTCACCATGGCCAATGTCGGCCTTCCCGGCACGTCCGGCTTCATCGGCGAGTTCCTGACGCTGCTCGGCGCTTTCCGCTTCAACACCTGGGTGGCCCTGTTTGCCACGACGGGCGTGATCCTCTCGGCCGCCTATGCGCTCTGGCTCTATCGCCGGGTGATTTTTGGTGCGTTGGAGAAAGAGAACCTCAAGAAGCTTCTCGACCTCTCACCGCGCGAACAGCTGATCCTCTATCCGATGGTCGCGCTGACCATTTTCTTCGGCGTCTATCCGGCACCGGTCTTCGATGCCACCGCCGCTTCGGTCGACCACCTCGTCAATAGCTATACCGCGGCCGTGCAGGCCGCGCATGATGTCGCATCCGCGGCGCAGTGATCACGGGACACTTGAAAATGACTTCTGAACCCATTCTCTCAAGTCTGAGCGTCTCGACCCCAGAGCTGATCCTGGCGATCGGCGCCTTGGCGCTGCTGATGATCGGCGTCTATGGCGGCGAAAAGTCGGCCAAGCCGGTGACCTGGTTGTCGATCGCGTTGATGGTTGTCGCCGCACTCTGGATCATCTTCTACCCGGCCGACGGTTCTGCCTATAGCGGCGCCTTCGTCTCGGACCATTTCGCGCGCTTCATGAAGATCCTGGCGCTGATCGGCTCGGCATCGGCACTTCTCATGTCCACCAGCCTGCAGGGCGTGGAGAAGATCGACAAGTTCGAATTCCCGGTCCTGGTCACGCTTGCGACTCTCGGCATGATGCTGATGATCTCGGCGCATGACCTGATCTCGTTCTACATGTCGCTGGAATTGCAGTCGCTGGCGCTCTATGTCGTCGCCGCGATGAACCGTGAATCCGCCCGTTCGACCGAAGCCGGCCTGAAATATTTCGTCCTCGGTGCGCTGTCCTCGGGCATGATGCTTTACGGCATGTCGCTGGTCTACGGCTTCACCGGCCACACGAATTTCGCCGACATCGCCAAGATCCTCGGTTCCGAGACCCGCTCGCTGGGCCTGGTCTTCGGTCTGGTTTTCGTCCTCGCCGGCGTCGCCTTCAAAATCTCGGCCGCTCCCTTCCACATGTGGACGCCGGACGTCTATGAGGGCGCACCGACCCCCGTGACCGCCTTCTTTGCCGGCGCGCCGAAGATTGCCGCCATGGCGGTTTTCGTCCGCGTGGTGATCGAGGCCTTTCAGCCGATCACCCATGATTGGCAGCAGATCGTTATTTTCGTCTCGATGCTGTCGATGGTCATCGGTTCCTTCGCCGCCATCGGCCAGACCAACTTCAAGCGCCTGATGGCCTATTCCTCGATCGGTCACATGGGCTACGCCTTGGTCGGTCTCGCGGCCGGCAACCAGCCGGGCGTTTCCGGCGTGATGCTCTACATGACCATCTACGTTGCCATGACGCTCGGCACTTTTGCCGTCATCATGTCGATGCGCAACAAGGATGGCGAAGCGCTGGAGCGCATCGACGACTTCGCCGGCCTGTCGACCACAGATCCGCTGATGGCTGCGGTGCTAACGATCATGATGTTCTCGCTCGCAGGCATTCCGCCGCTGGCCGGCTTCTTCGCCAAGTATTTCGTCTTCGTCGCCGCGATCAAGGCCGGCCTCTACTGGCTGTCGGTCATCGGCGTACTCGCTTCGGTCGTCGGCGCTTACTATTATCTGCGCATCGTCAAGCTGATGTGGTTCGATGCGCCTGTCCGCGAGATCGCCCGCGTTCCAGGTAGCCTCAAGCTGGTCTATAGTATCGCCGGTGTGTTCGTCCTCGGCTATGTCGTCTTCGGCGGTCCGATCGGCAATGCGGCAGAAGCGGCGGCGGCCGCCCTGTTTTGACAGTTACCGAACAGAATAGCAGATTGATCGAGCGCTTCAGGCATGAGGCGCTCGATGACGTTGGATCGACCAACACTGTTTGCATGGAGCGCGCTCGCGCCGGAGATTCCGGCCATCTCTGGATCACCGCCCGCCGCCAACTTGGCGGTCGCGGCCGTCGAGGCAGGGTCTGGGTGTCGGAGCCGGGCAATCTCTATGCATCCCTGCTGCTGATCAATCCCGCGCCGGCATCTGCCCTGGGATCCCTGCCGATCGCTGTGGCGCTCGCGCTCTATCGCGCCATTTCCGACGAAATGCCGTTTGCCGACGACCGCATCGCCATCAAATGGCCGAATGATATCCTGGTTGATGGCAAGAAGGTGTCCGGCATCCTGGTCGAGGCGGAAAACCTGCCGGATGGCCGGCATGCCGTGGTGATCGGCTGCGGCATTAACATCGCCCACCGACCGGACAATCCGCTCTATCCTTCCGTCACTCTTCACGAAGTGGGCGCCACGGCCTCGCCGGAAAGCTTGTTCGCGCATCTGATGCAGGAACTGGCCGGCGTGCTTGCCCTCTGGGATCATGGACAAGGTGTGCCGGCCGTTGTCGCCGAATGGAAACGGCACGTGAAGGGCATCGGCGCACCAATCACCGTGAATTTGCCGGATCGGTCGATATCCGGGATTTTTTCGGCTATAGACGATGACGGCCTGCTGCAATTGCAACTTCCGACCGGCGAGGTGATACGGATCGCTTCGGGCGATGTCTTCTTTTCGTGAAAGTATGATCGATGGCCGCAAATGACGAATTGGTATTCCTGCCTTTGGGAGGTGTCGGCGAGATCGGCATGAACCTCGCCCTCTATGGTTTTGGCCCGAAACAGCACCGGCAGTGGATCATGGTCGATTGCGGCGTGTCTTTCGCGGGGCCGGACCTGCCGGGCGTCGAACTGATCCTGCCCGATATTAGCTTCGTTGAAAAGGAAAAGCCCAACCTCAAAGCGATGTTCATCACGCATGCGCATGAAGACCATTATGGCGCCGTCCGCGATCTCTGGCCGCGGCTCGGCGTACCGCTTTACGCTTCGCCCTTCACCCAGGGCCTTCTGGAAGCGAAGGGCGATTACGACAGCACCCGCGACGAAATCCCGGTGAAGACGCTTGTCCCCGGCATGCGCGTCGACGTCGGCCCCTTCAGCGTCGAGCCAATCAATGTCGCCCATTCGATCCCCGAAGCGATGGGTCTCGTGATCCGCACCCCGCTCGGCAATGTGCTGCACACCGGCGACTGGAAGATCGATCCGCAGCCGTCGCTCGGCAAGCCCACCGACGAAGCGCGGCTGCGCGAGATCGGCAATGAGGGCGTGCTGGCGCTGATCTGCGATTCCACCAATGCCCAGCGCGAGGGCGATTCTCCGTCCGAGATGGACGTCTCCAACAGCCTGGCGGAAGTGATCAAGCGTGCCGAGGGCAGGGTGGCGATTACCACGTTCTCCTCCAATGTCGGCCGCATCAAATCGGTGGCGCTTGCCGCTCAGCAGGCCGGCCGTGAGGTGATGCTGCTTGGCTCGTCCATGCGCCGCTCGACCGATGTCGCGCGGGATCTCGGCATGCTCGAAGGCATGAAGCCGTTCATCGCCGAGGACGAATTCGGCTATCTGCCGCGCGAGCACGCGGTGGTGATCCTCACCGGCAGCCAGGGCGAGGCGCGTGCGGCGCTTGCCAAGATATCGCGCGACGAGATGCGCAATATCGGTTTTTCCAAGGGCGACACCTTCGTCTTCTCCTCGCGCACGATTCCCGGCAATGAGAAGGCGATCCTCGACATCAAGAATGCGCTGATCGACCAGGGCATGATCGTCATCTCCGACACCGATGCGCTGGTGCATGTCTCGGGCCATCCGCGCCGCAACGAATTGAAGCGCATGTACGAATGGACCAAGCCGAAGATCCTTGTTCCGGTGCATGGCGAAGCGGCGCATCTGCATGCCCATGCCGAACTTGGCCGTGAAGCCGGCATCCCCCAGGTGGCCGAAGTGCGCAACGGAATGATGTTGCGTCTGGCGCCGGGGCCGGCCGAGATCATCGACGAGGCGCCGCATGGCCGCATCTTCAAGGACGGCAACCTGATCGGCGATTTCGACGAAATGGGTATCGGTGATCGCCGCAAGCTCGCCTATGTCGGCCATGTCTCCGTTAATGTCATCCTCGACGGCCGTTACGATTTCGTCACCGAGCCGGATGTCGTCGCCTTCGGCCTGCCTGCCTTCGACGAAGAGGGCGAGGACATGGAGGACCTGCTGTTCGACGCGGTGATGGGCGCTGTCGAAAGCATTCCGCGTACCAAGCGCAAGGACCTCGACATGGTCAAGGAGGCGGCGCGGCGTGCGGTGAGGGCTGCGGCAAATCAGACCTGGGGCAAGAAGCCGGTTGTGACGGTCTTCGTCACCCGGATATAATCGCCGGAAACGGGGAAACCTCACATGCCTTGGCTATCGATCGTCGCGGAATATTTCATCTGCTGGTGGATCACCTTGTTCATGGTCCTGCCGGTGGGGCTGCGGACGCAGGGCGAGAACAAATCCGTGGTCAAGGGTACGGTGGAAAGTGCGCCGGCGAACTTTCGCTTCTGGCGGATGTTCCTGATGAACACCATCGTCGCCGCTGTTGTCTACGGCGTCTTTTACTGGCTGACCGAGGTCAAGGGCGTCAGCGCCATGTCTATCCCGCGCATCATCCCGGACTTCAAATAATTACAGGTAATGCGAAACGGCGTCCGCCGCGCGGACGCTGATCTCCTGGCGGGGCATAGATGGCGGTGACAGCCTTCGCTTACCGGTTCCATCCGCGACTGTAAAACGACGCGATCTCGACCTGCCGATCCTGCCTTTATGGCATCGGCCATGGGAGACAGTCGGCGCCTCGTATCCAGTCCGGACTCGCTTTCCGGCACACCGGGTTTTCTTGTGTTTTGTTACCAATTGCTTACGCAATTTGACGCTTATCAAGCGCCGCGACAGTGCTGTCGCCAGCGGACAAGTCGACGACGCTTTCGAGAATCCGCGTTCAAGGCAAGCTTCGTAAGCCATTCGCAAGGCAAAAAAAAACAAGGCATAAAGCCTTGTTTTTTAGTGATTTCGCGTGATCTCATTCCCTATTCGGGGGCAGCGGGTTAGCGCGCCAAAGATCCCATCCTCCCAAGACTTGACCGCGAATGCTGACAAGGATTTGATCTCCCTGCCTGTTTTATGACCGGACCGTAGCTTAAAGAATAATCGTTGTCATCCGCTTTTTTGCAAAAATGAGACACGATCGAAAAAAAATTTCGTTGACAAAGAAAACAAGGTTGCGGTAGCTGCATCCGTCGCAAAACTGTCAAATAATTGACAAATTCAATCAAATTCACCTCGTTATTTCCCGGTGCATTGGGCGTTCACATATGAACATATAGCAGCCTTTGCATCTCGTGGACTGACCTTCTTGGGCTTCCACTTTTCATAAGCAAATGCGAGATTTGGCGGCAGGCCGGGTTTTCTTCCGGACGGGAAGCCGTTAAGAACGCCTGTCAAAGATCGGGTATTTTTCGCGATTCTGATCATCGCCAGCGTTCCGGATAAACATCATGCGTCTCAGCCGTTATTTTCTGCCCATTCTCAAGGAAAACCCCAAGGAAGCGGAGATCGTCTCGCACCGGCTGATGCTGCGCGCCGGCATGGTCCGCCAGGAAAGCCAGGGCATCTATGCCTGGCTGCCATTGGGCAAGCGGGTGCTGGACAAGGTCAACGCGATCATCCGCGAAGAGCAGAACCGCGCCGGCGCCATCGAACTGCTGATGCCGACGCTGCAGTCGGCCGATCTCTGGCGCGAAAGCGGCCGCTACGATGACTATGGCAAGGAAATGCTGCGCATCAAGGACCGCCAGGAGCGCGAAATGCTCTATGGTCCCACCAATGAGGAAATGATCACCGAGATTTTCCGCGCCTATGTCAAGTCCTACAAGGACCTGCCGCTCAATCTCTATCATATCCAGCTAAAATTCCGTGACGAGGTGCGGCCGCGCTTCGGCACCATGCGCTCGCGCGAATTCCTGATGAAGGATGCCTATTCCTTCGACCTGAACCGCGAAGGCGCCGAACATTCCTACCGCAAGATGTTCACGGCCTACCTTCGCACCTTCGACCGGCTCGGTCTGCGCGCCATCCCGATGCGCGCAGACACTGGTCCGATCGGCGGCGATCTCAGCCATGAATTCATCATTCTTGCCGATACCGGCGAATCCGAAGTGTTCTCGCACAAGGATTTCGTCAATTTCGACATTCCGCCTGTCGACACCGATTTCGACGATGTCGCCGGACTGCAGGCGATCTTTGACAAGTGGACCTCGGTCTATGCCGCGACGTCCGAAATGCATGACGAGGCTGCCTTCAACGCGATTCCCGAATCCGACCGTCTGTCGGCGCGCGGCATCGAGGTCGGCCACATCTTCTATTTCGGCACCAAATATTCCGAACCCATGGGCGCCAACGTCCAGGGTCCGGATGGCAAGCAGCATACGGTCCATATGGGCTCCTATGGCATTGGGCCGACACGCCTTGTTCCAGCCATCATTGAAGCCTCACATGATGAGAATGGAATCATCTGGCCGAAATCCGTGGCGCCGTTCGAGGTCTCCGTCATCAATATGAAGGTCGGCGACCAGGCCTGTGATGGCGCCAGCGAGCAGATTTATGCTGCGCTGTCGAAAGCCGGCGTCGACGTGCTCTATGACGACACGGACGATCGCGCCGGTGCGAAATTCGCCACCGCCGATCTCATCGGCGTGCCGTCGCAGGTCATCGTCGGCCCGCGCTCGGTGGCGAGCGGCGAGGTCGAGATCAAGGACCGCAAGTCTGGCGCACGCGAGACCGTGTCTATTGAGGCGGCTATCAACCGGCTGACATCGGCCAATTGAGCGGGGCAGGAATGACGGAAGGCGTGGTGGAAGCGGAAGCGACGGTTGAACACAGCCCGTCCGCCGCACCGTTTTCCGCTTTCGAACGGATGGTCGCGTGGCGCTATCTGCGCGCGCGGCGCAAGGAATCCGTCGTTTCCGTGATCGCGGCTTTCTCCTTTATCGGCATCATGCTGGGCGTGGCGGCCCTGATCATCGTCATGGCCGTCATGAACGGATTCCGCAGCGAACTGATCAGCCGCATCCTCGGCGTCAACGGCCATATGGTGATTTCGTCGGCAGACGATCCGCTCAAGGACTATGCCGACATGAGCGACCGTTTCACCAAAATACCAGGCGTCAAGCTCGCCATTCCCTATATCGACGGCCAGGTGCTGGCGGAGGGCAAGGGGCAGAACAATTCCGGCGCCTTGGTGCGTGGTATTCGCGCTGATGACCTGAACAAATTGAAGCTGGTCTCCGAAAATATCCGCGAGGGCGACCTCGTCGGCTTCGCCTCAGGCGACGGCATCGCCATCGGCAGCCGGTTGGCGGCGCAACTCGGCGTCGGAGCGGGCGACTCGATCACGCTGCTGTCCCCGGATGGCGACGTTACGCCGATGGGCGTCAATCCGCGCGTCAAGAACTACAAGATCACGGCCGTCTTCGAGGTCGGCATGTCGGAATATGATTCTTCGATTATCTTCATGCCGTTCGAGGAGGCGCAAACCTTCTTTAATGCCGATGGCATCGCCCAGTCGATCGAAGTCTTCATCGACCACCCCGATATGGTCGACCAGATGCGGCCGTTGATCGAAAAGGCGGCCGGCAAGCAGATATTCATCACCGACTGGCGGGAGCGCAATAGGACGTTCTTCTCGGCGCTGTCGGTCGAGCGCAATGTCATGTTCATGATCCTGACGCTGATCGTCCTGGTCGCAGCACTCAACATCATTTCCGGCTTGATCATGCTGGTGAAGGACAAGGGCAGCGATATCGCCATCCTGCGCACCATGGGCGCCTCCTCCGGGGCGGTGATGCGCATCTTCTTCATGACCGGGGCGGCGATCGGCATTGTCGGCACGCTGGCCGGCGTCATCCTCGGCGTTATCGTCTGCCTTAATGTCGAGCGCATCCGGGAATTCTTTTCCTGGATCTCAGGCACGACGATTTTCAATCCCGAACTCTATTTCCTCAGCCAGCTTCCGGCCGAGATGAATTTCGGCGAGACCATGTCTGTCATCATCATGGCACTGGTGCTTTCCTTCATCGCCACCATCTTCCCGGCCTGGCGTGCCTCGCGCCTCGATCCCGTACAGGCGTTGCGCTATGAATGATCACGCTGCGGAAGTCCTGAAGATCGACAATGTCTGGCGCCACTACGGCAAGGCCGAGACGCGTCTTGATATCCTCAAGGGTGCCAATTTCGCTATCCGCAAGGGCGAGATGGTCGGCCTCGTCGCGCCGTCAGGCACCGGCAAGTCGACGCTGCTGCATCTCTGCGGCCTGCTTGAAAAGCCCGATGAGGGCAATGTCTTCATCGATGGCAAGGATTGCGGGAACCTGCCGGACAGCGAGCGCACCGCCATCCGCCGCTCCGATATCGGCTTCGTCTATCAGTTCCATCATCTGCTGCCGGAATTCTCGGCACTGGAAAATGTGATGATGCCGCAGTTGATTTCCGGCCTTGGCCGCAAGGAGGCGAGCGAGCGGGCAGGGCAGCTGCTCGACTATCTGCGCGTCGGCCATCGCGGTGAACATCGTCCGGCGGAACTTTCCGGCGGCGAGCAGCAGCGTGTTGCCATTGCCCGCGCCGTTGCCAATGCGCCGCTCATCCTCCTCGCCGACGAACCGACCGGCAACCTCGACCCCAAGACCGCGCATTATGTCTTCGATGCGCTGGAGGCACTGGTGCGGCAATCGGGGCTCGCGGCAATGATCGCGACGCACAATCACGAACTCGCGGCCCGCATGGACCGGCGGGTGACGCTCGAGGGCGGGCTGGTTGTCGAAGTTTGAGCGCCTTCCGCGTTCGGCGCAACGGCTTTCAGGAATGTATTGTGAACTTGCCTTTGGCGACGGCAGTCTGATTTTTGGTCAGATCATGGACGGTCAACTCCAATGTATAACCGCCGACTGTGTAGTTCATGGTATCGAGATAGAAATTGAGAAAGAAATCCAGGCTGGCTTCCCGCGCTGGCAGACTGTTGAACGGCAGATTATTTCGCTGAAGAACGAAGTTATGGTCGTCTGACGTGACTTTGAAGTCGAGAGTTATGTTGGGACGATACAAACCATTGCCAATTGACTTCCAGAGCAGTCCAATTGGTTCAAGATAAACGTTAATCCGCTCACCTGCCGTGTAGCTGGTGTTCGTTCGCTCGACATAGCCCTCGAATCCCTTCGAGGGAAAGGCTACGAATACGATCTTTTTCATCATCAGCGGCACGGAAGCCGCATAGTCTTGCTCGGCCCTCTTCAGAGCGTCGAGAGCATCTGCCTGCTTGCCTTCACGATCCAGATCGATCGCGTGCCGCAACAATCCCTTCAGTTCGACTGCCTGTGCGGGTGGGGTTGTGGATATGGTCAGAGATACGGTCGTGGCAAGAATTTGAACAATATTCATTTCAGATGCCCAATGGAGAAATGGCAGTTCTTTCTACTTCAGCTTGAACCTCTGTTCAATATCCGTCGACTTCTTCGAATTGAGGTCGTTGAACGTATATTTCAGCACATAGTCGCCGGCCGGCACGGCGGAGACGTCGAGTGTCAAAGGCGTAAAGATCTCGAACAACGGTTCGTGGCTCTCGATCTTGAAACTGCCGAAAGCCTTCTGTACCGCGAGCACCTCGCCCGCCGGATTGCGCAGCTCGAAATCGACCGTGAACTGCGCCTGCACCTCGGCGCCATCGGCCGGCCTCCAGGCCAGGCCTACCGGTTCGGCATAGGTGATCAGCGATGAGCCGACCGGGAACTCATTGTTGCCGACGCGGGCATAATTGCCGAAATTGACCGGCTTTTCGCTGACGAAGAAGGCCTTGCGGATGTTGAAAGGGGTCTTCTCGGAGGCCTCGTTCAGCGACTGCCGCATCTTTTCATAGGCGCCCATAGCGTCGCCCTTGTTGATCAGGCCTTCCGCCTGGGTGGCGAGATCGACCAGTTCGCCCGCATGCAGTTGAGGTGCAGCGGACATCGCGACGACCGCCGATAGCAGGAAGCTCAGATAGTTCGCCAAGACACTCTCCGCCGCGCAGAATCATTGTTCGTGACGCTGATTAAAGAACGCCGCCCGCCGCCCGGTCAAGAAATGTGCCGGGCGAATTCGGCCTGTCGGTCTCATTTCAGGTTGAGCACCTTTCCTAACCATGCCTTTGTCGCGGTTGCGGCGTCCCTGGTGGTCGATGGCGACAGCGTGTCGCCGACGGGCACATGCTGATAAGGATCATCAGCATTGGAGATTTCAACCAGTTCATGTTGGCCGCCCCAACGTGCGACAATCGCACGGGTTACGCTTGGCGACACGATCTGATCCCTGGGCGAGATCATCACATAGAGTGGGGTCGGAATTTCCTCCACACGGGTATTGACTGCGAGCTTGACGATTTCCGCCATCGGCAACAGTGCTTCGACAGGATAGGAATATGTCCAATATTTCGCGTGCGATGCGTTGACCGGAACAAAAGAGCGGGTTTTGCCGATCAGCAGATGCGCGAGCTCTTTCGCACCGCGCATGGTAAGCAGAGATGCACCAAAACTCCGGATCTTGAAATTGGGAGAGATGAAGATCGCCGCCGCCACCCGACTCCTGAACTGCGGTTGGGCAAGCGCCCAAGTCAGTGCCGAGGCGCCGGTCGAGACTGCGATGGCGACGACGCGGTCGCCGATCGTCTCGCCGATGGCAATCGATTCAGCAATGTCGTTGAGCCAGTCGTTGACAGTGAACCTGCCCATCGCTTCATTCGTCGCGCCGTGGCCAGTCAGCCGGCTGAAATAAAGGTTGGCGTCGAGTGCGCTGGCGATCAGGTCCGGATAGGGTCTGGCTTCACCCAGTGAGGCGGAAAAACCGTGGATATAAACGATCGCGATCGGCTTTTTTTCCTTGGTTGCCGGATCGGCCCAGATAATCTGCTTCTGTAAACCCGGCCGGATACCGTCAACCTTAGCTTCCGCAGCCTTGAGATAGGCATCTGGATCGGCGCCGATCGCGGCGCTGTCGAAGGTCATGGTCGTGTCGACATGTGTCCGCGAACCGAACATCTGGACCGCTCCTCTTGCCGCTACGATCATAACAACAAATAGAATAACAATTTTCCTCGCCAGCTTCCCCAAATATATGCGCCGCACTCTACCTTCTCACGAGGCCTAACCGGTTGATCCGGTTTGACGCTGGTCTCGTTTTGGGCTTTATGCTAAGCCTCGTTTGCAACATGTGGATTGTTTCATGGCTGGATTTTTTTCCAAGATTCTCGGTGCTTTCTCCGGTGGCGATGCGGCTTCGGTCGCAGCGGGCAAGGAGCACAAGCAGCAAATCGGCGAATACACCGTTTTTGCCACGCCGCGCAGGGAAGGATCACAGTATCGTCTCGCCGGCCGGATCGAGCATGAAGTGAATGGCGAGAAGCTGATCCGCAATTTCGTCCGCGCCGACGTCTTTGCCAGCGAGGATGACACGGTCGAAACTACCTTCCGCAAGGCGACGCAGATCATAGAGCAGAATCCCGGCCTGTTCGCCGACGGCGAGAAAGAACGCCAGGTCTGAGGCGGCCGTGGGCCGTCGACATCCTTCTGATCGTCGATGGTCGATGCATATGGCCGTCGCCACATGCCTCTGCATGATCACAGCGAATTTCGAATGGCCATGAACCGTATTTCTACTGTCGCTGCTTCAGGGGGAAATATGCGCTCGTTGTTTCTGTCTTCCGTTATCGTCTCCGCCGCATCGCTTGTCATGCTGCCTTCGGTCGCTTTCGCCGACGCGCCGAAGATCGAGAAGCTGCGTGCCTTCCTGATCTATGAGGATAGCGGAGACATGTCGAAGAATGTTGCCGCCAAGGCCGACAGCGGCGATACGATCGTCGCCAACGGCGACAAGGGCCAGAGCATCCAGATGCGCGTCGACATCGTCATGAGCGGCAAGGCCAACCAGCTCTACGAGAACAATCCGGTGCTGCATGTCGTCGTCCACGGCAGCGATTCCGGCACGCCGCCGATCGTCAATGCCGAATTCCCGCTGGCCTTCATGGCGAAGGACAAGCTCTTTCGCACTGTCGTGATCGACCACAACTGCAACGGCGTCAACATCGACGCCTATATGATGGACGGCAACAAAAAGACGTCCGAAATCAAGAAGTCGTTCTCGATCACCTGTGGCGATTGAGGCTCCTTTGTCCGAGCAGCCTCAATGCATGAAATCCGGCTCCTGCTTTTCCAGCAGGATCCTGAGATCGGCGAGGTGGCGTTCGGCCTGGCCCGGATAGTCATCGATTTCCTGAGCCACCTTCTCGGCGATTTCGTCGGAAAGTATCCTTAGCTTCTGGCCGGTCATCAGCGCCTTGATATAGGTTTCGGCGGCGCGCTCGAAATAGTACATGCGATTGAAAGTGTCGGCGACGTTCTTGCCGATGACCAGCACACCGTGATTGCCCATGATCATCACCTTGTGCTTGGGGTCCTTCAGCATGCGGGCGCAACGCTCGCCCTCGCTTTCGAAGGCGAGCCCGCCGAATTGCTCGTCGATGACATAGCGGTTGAAGAAGGTGGCGGTGTTCTGGTCGATCGGCAGCAGGCGGGAATCGGCCAGCGAGGCGAGCACGGTGGCATGGATCGAATGCACATGCATCAGGCAGCGCGCATGCGGCACGTATCGATGGATGGAGCCGTGCAGGCCCCAGGCGGTCGGATCGGGTGCATCGGGGCGATCCATGGTTTTCGGATCGTTGGCGTCGAGCAGCAGCAGGTTCGAAGCCTTGATCAGCGAGAAATGCACCTGGTTCGGATTCATCAGGAACTGTGTGCCGTCGTCATTGACCGCAAGCGAGAAATGGTTGGCGACCGCCTCGTGCATATTGAGCTTTGCCGTCCAACGGAAAGCACAGGCGAGGTCGACGCGCTCCAGATAGTGGGGCAAGTTGTCCAGGCGGTGGACCGAAGCGACGTTGGCGGTCATGGCAAATCTCCCAGAATAGGTCTGCCATGAAGATGCCCGCCCAGCGCAGGGGCGTCAACAAAACCGGCGGATTTCCCGCCGGTTCTGACACAAATTATTCGGGGTCACAGCGTGATGCGGAATTTCGCGAAGCCATTTTCGCCTTCGCCGGCATCCGCGATATTCACGCCCTTGACCTCCTTGATGAAGTTGCGTGCCTTGGGACCACTTTCGAAGGTCACGGTCGTGCCCGGCAGCGGCTTGAAGGTCCAGTTGCCGTCGGCGGTTGGATTGATCGTGCCGTTCTGGATGATGTAGCGCACCAGCACGTCGCGATTGGTGTCCGGTGCCACGAAGACCACCTTGTCTCCCTTGATGTCGGGGAAATTACCGCCGCCGCCGGCGCGATAGTTGTTGGTGGCGACGATGAATTTTTGCGCGGGATCGATCGGCTTGCCCTTGTATTGAAGGTTCTGGATGCGGCTCGAATCCGGATTGATCAGCTTGCCGTCATGATCATATTTCGGCGGCTGCGACAGGTCGATCTGATAGGTGACACCGTCGATCACGTCATAATTATAGGACGGGAAATCGAGGTTGATCAGCGCTACATCCTTGGAGCCCGGCTTGACCTGGTTGAAGATGCCGGCCGACATTTCCAGCCAGTTCTTGACCTCGGCGCCGGTGATCAGCACGCCGCGCAGCGTATTGGGATAGAGATAGAGGTCGGAGGCATTCTTGATGGCGATATTACCGGCCGGCACGTCGGTATAGTATTCAGCGCCGCCGCGGCCACCGCATTTGAACGGCGCCGCTGCCGACAGCATCGGCAGGTCCTTGTACTGCGACGACTTCAGGATGTCCTTGAGATACCAGAGCTGCGCCTCGCTGACGATCTGCACCGACGGGTCATCGGCGACCAGGGCGAAATAGGAATAAAGCGGTGCCGAGGTCTTGCCGACCGGCTTGCGGATATAGGCAAGCGTCGCCTCATGTTCGGTCTTGATCGCATCGATGATGCGCTTGTCGTCGCCGACATCGGCGACCACCTTCTTGCCGTCGCGATGATAGATCGGCCGCGCTTCGGCGGTGAAATCGACAATCTTCCAGCTCTTGCCGTCCTTTTCGAGCAGCAGGTCGATCAGGCCCATATGCGAGCCCCAAAAACCGGCCATGACCGCCGGCTTGCCCATCAGCGTGCCTTTCTTGGGATCAGCGCCGGCAATGCCATCCCAGGTTTTGGGGCCGGGGAACACCAGATGCTGGTGGCCGGTGAACACCGCATCGATGCCCTCGACACCAGCGAGGTAGAGCGAGGCATTTTCCATGCGTTCGTCCGGCTTGGCGCCATCGATGCCCGAATGCGAGAGGGCGACGATGAGATCGGCGCCGTCTTCCTTCATGACCGGAACCCAGGCTTTGGCAGCTTCGACGATGTCGCGCGTCTGCGCCTTGCCCTCAAGGTTCTTCGAATCCCAGATCATGATCTGCGGCGGCACGAAGCCGATAAAGCCGATCTTGACCTTGCTTTCGACGCCCGCGCCATCCTTGATCGTCTTTTCGACGATCCGGTAGGGTTTCAGGTAGAGGTCATCCTTGCGCGGGTCGCTCGCCAGTTGACCCTTGGTGAGGTTGGCGCAGACGTAAGGGAAGTTGGCGCCCTGCATGACCTTGAACATGAAGTCGAGGCCATAGTTGAATTCGTGGTTGCCGAGCGTGCCGCATTCATAACCGAGCACGTTCATCGCTTTGATGACGGGATGCAGGTCGCCATCCTTCATGCCGCGCTGATAGGCGATATAGTCTCCCAGCGGATTGCCCTGCAGGAAGTCGCCATTGTCGATCAGCATGGAATTGCCGGCTTCGGCGCGGATCTTGTCGATGATCGTCGCTGTGCGGGCAAGGCCGGATTTGTCGTCCGGCGCGTCGGCGTAGTAATCATAGGGATAGACGGCGACGTGGATGTCGGTCGTTTCCATGATTCGAAGATGTGCTTGGTTGGCGGCGGCACGGGCGGCGAAGGGATGCAGCATGACGAGCGCCGAAGTGGCTGCGATGCCGGTGAGCAGGGAGCGGCGGGTAGAGGGAAGGTCCAGGATCGATTGCATTGTCATCTCCTCGTCTTGAATGCGGAAGGAAATCCTGACTACGCGCCGAAGATGACAGAAATGTTGTGGCTCGCAATGACTGGATGTGCATGCGTCAAGATGCGCCGGGGCGCAAGCGTGTGGTGTTCTTTCTCATAATACTTGGGGTAGGGCCTTTCGAGGCCCCATTCCGCTTCGCGTCATGAGGCGCCTCACGGTGAGGGGAGATTGGGCGCTCGCGGTGCCGCAAGCGCACTTGCAGCAAGGGGTAGATTGCGGCACCTGCGCTGCCACATATAGGCCCTCACCCCGGGGCGCTTTTTCGGCATAGCCGGAAAGCCTCGAAGGGGCCCGCCAAGACTGCTGACCATCACGCCCTTGATCCGCCACCCCTAAACATGCAAAAGGGCACCATCCTTTTCAGGGAGCTCCCATGCCGCCACGCCCGCTCGACCATCTCGTCCTGCCTGTCACCGATATCCGCACCGCCCGGGCGCGCTTGACGCGCCTCGGATTTACCGTCGCGGCCGACGCCCGCCATCCGTTCGGCACCGAAAATGCCTGCGTCTTCTTCAAGGATAAGTCCTATCTGGAGCCGCTCGGCGTCGCCAGCGAAGAGGAGTGCGCTGTCGCGATCAAGGCCGGCAACCAGTTCGTCGCCCGCAGCGCGGCCTTCCGCTTCCGCAATGGTCCGGAAGGCCTGTCGGGGATCGTCATGGGATCCGATGATGGCGATGGCGACGATGCGGCCTTCCGCGCCGCCGGCATCTCGGCCGGTGAACAGTTGCAATTCTCGCGGCAGATGAAGTTTCCAGACGGCAATGAGATCACAGCGACTTTCAAGCTCTCCTTTGCCGCCGATCTCAGGGCGCCGGAATTCCATGCCTTCACCTGCCAGCGCATCAATGTGCCGCCGGCAGATCGCTCAGCGCTCGAAGCGCATGCCAATGGCGTGACTGGCATCAAGTCGGTGATCCTGACGGAACATGAGCCCGTCGAGTTCGCGCCGTTCCTCGAAGAGGTGATCGGCCAGCCGGCGATGGAGCGTAGCCGGGGCGGTATCGATATTGCTTCGCGCAATGTCGAAATCCAGGTGCTGGACAAGGATGGCGCACGCGACTATCTGCGCATCGACATGCCGGCGGAGCGCGGCCTTCGCGGCCGGGCGATCGTCTTCTCCGTCGAGAGCCTGGCACAGACGGAGGCGCTGCTGATTGCCAATGGTGTCACCACGATGAGACATAACGGCATGCTGCTCGTGCCCGCCGAACCGGGGCAGGGCATTCTGATGGGTTTCTGGGAGTAAGATGATGACAAATACCAATTCAACCGTCGTGGTCGGCGAAGGCCGGCACAAGGTGACCTTTACCAATACCGGTAGCCTGTCGCTGATTGCCGGCCCCTGCCAGATGGAAAGCCGCGAACACGCCTTCATGATCGCCGGCACGCTTTCCGAACTGTGCCAGAAACTCGGTATCGGCCTGGTCTACAAGTCCTCTTTCGACAAAGCCAATCGCACTTCGCTCTCCGGCAAGCGCGGCATCGGCCTCGAAAAATCGCTGGAAGTCTTCGCCGACCTGAAGAAGGAATTCGGCTTTCCGGTGCTGACCGACATTCATACCGAGGAGCAATGCGCCGAGGTGGCCCCGGTGATCGATATCCTGCAGATCCCCGCCTTC
The DNA here is from genome assembly GCF_056403475.1 of Rhizobium sp. P2_G9. Classification (NCBI taxonomy): domain Bacteria; kingdom Pseudomonadati; phylum Pseudomonadota; class Alphaproteobacteria; order Hyphomicrobiales; family Rhizobiaceae; genus Rhizobium; species Rhizobium sp. P2_G9. The sequence continues at coordinate 61,154 of NZ_JBFUFK010000028.1, forward strand.
CTGTCACGCCAGACCGATCTCCTGATCGCCGCCGCCAAGACCGGCCGCGTCGTCAACGTCAAGAAGGGGCAGTTCCTCGCACCTTGGGACATGAAGAACGTGCTCGCCAAGCTCAACGAGAGCGGCAATCCGAATGTGCTGCTCTGCGAGCGTGGCGCGTCCTTCGGCTATAACACGCTTGTCTCCGACATGCGCTCGCTGCCGATCATGGCGGCCATGGGCGCGCCGGTGATTTTTGACGCCACGCATTCGGTGCAGCAGCCGGGCGGGCAGGGCGCGTCTACCGGCGGCGATCGGGCGATGGTGCCGGTGCTGGCGCGTGCGGCGGTGGCCGTGGGCGTCGCTGGCGTATTCATGGAAACGCACGAGGATCCGGACAACGCGCCATCGGATGGTCCCAACATGGTCTATCTCAAGGATATGCCGATGCTGCTCGAAAAGCTTATCTCTTTCGACCGCATCGCCAAGGCGGCCTGAGCAGAGATTATTTCGCCGGCGAAGAATTTTGCAAGGCCGCGGGACCGGGTCGCTGGTCACGCGGCCTTGTTCTGTCTCTGCCCGGTGATGTGATCGAGATGGAAACGGCCAACCACAGCCTCGAGCGCCTGCGTTTCACCGCCAAGCGCGCGGCAGGCGGTCGTCGTCTCGGCGGCCATGGCCGTATTCTGCTGCGTCGCCTGGTCGAGCGTATTGACCGATAGATTGATCTCGCCGATCGCGGAGGCCTGATCGCTGGATGCCGCGACGATCTCGCCGATCAGCCCCGTCACCTTGCCGACCTGTGCTTCGATGTCCGTGAGCGCGCTGCCGGTGCGGTTGACCAGCGACACGCCGTTGGCCACTTGCGCTGATGACGCCGAGATCAATGTCTTGATCTCCTTGGCAGCTTTGGCGGAGCGCGAGGCAAGTTCCCGGACTTCCTGCGCCACAACGGCAAAACCCTTGCCGGCTTCGCCGGCGCGCGCCGCCTCGACACCGGCGTTCAGCGCCAGGAGGTTGGTCTGGAAGGCGATCTCATCGATGACGTTGATGATCTGGCCGATCTCGCTCGACGAGCTTTCGATCATCTCCATGGCGGAGATCGCCTCGCGTACGACGATGGCCGAATGCTCGGCACCGGCGCGTGCCTCGGCCATCATATCATTGGCCCGCCGGGCGCGGTCGGATGCGTTCTTCGCCGTGGTGTTCATCTGGTCGAGGGCGGCGGCTGTCTCTTCGATCGTCGCCGCCTGCTGCTCGGTCCGGCGGGCGAGGTTTTCATTGGCTTCGGTAATGCTGGCCGAGGCCAGTCGTACGCGGCCACTTGTCGCGGCGATCTCATCCAGCGAGTGCGACAGCGCTTCGAGGCTGGCGTTGAATTCGGCCCTGAGGGTTTCGTAATTGGCTGCGAACGCCTGTTCGATGCGGTAGCCGAGATTGCCGCGCGACAATTGGTCAAGCCCGCCGCGCAAAGCGTGGATCACCGCCTCGCGCATGCGCTCTTCCGCAGCCTTCTCGGCCGTAGTGCGGCGCTCGCGTTCGCTCTCGGCATCCTTGGCCGCCTCGTCGCGGTGGCGCGCCTCCTGCCGTTCACGCGCGGTGTCGCGGAACACTGCGACCGCCTTGGAGATCGCGCCGATTTCGTCGGAACGGTCCGCGTAGGGAACCTCGGCGGTGAAATCACCGGCGGCCAGTTCGCCCATATAGGCCGTCATCGCTGCGACCGGCACGATCACGCGGCGGCGCAACAGGTAGAGTCCAGCAAGCAGCAGCGCGAACGAGCCCAAGCCTGCCGCGCCGGCATAGATCGTCCAGGTGACGATTTCGGAGCCCGCGTTTTTCTCCTCGCCTTCGAGGAAAGCGTTGGAATTCTCGACCAGCTTTTCGACCGCATCCTGATGCGTATGGAAGGCGACGCGCAATTGCTCTATCGCATCGTGCGCCTTGTCCTCATCCTTGGCTTTCAGTGCAGGGATGATCTTGCTGTCCATCACTTTCCAGAAGACATCGCCCTTGGCGACCACATCATGTTCGAGCTCGTCCTTCAGCGATTGTGGCAGCCGTGTGGTTTGCCAGTAGGCGCGGCGATCGTCATATTGGCTCTTCAGATTGGCAATCTTGGCAAGATTGGCTTCGGTGAGTTCCGGGAATTTCGCGGCCTCGAAGGACAGCATGTAGGATTCGACCACAAACAGCGGCGGCGGCAGTATATCGGCAATCAAGTCCTTGCCGTAAACTACCTGCTCATAGACCGGCCCATTGACCTTCAGCCGTTCCAGCGCACTCTGCTGCAAGCCGATAGACACGAAAAGTCCGGCTGAAACGGCAATGCCAAACACGACAAGACTACGGGCGATGGTGAATGCCATGCTGACCTCCTCAGGGCAAACAAATCGATCTGAACCCTGGCGAACGTGGCCAGACCAAAATCAATTAAGTAATTGTGTGATAATTCACCACGATATAGTTAATACTTGCTTGCACGGTCTGTTTTCTCGCGCACAGCGACACTCAAATCGTTTTAAGTCGCGGCTGAACTTTTGAATCCGCGAAATTCCGCCCCACCATTGAAATTTCGCACAGACGGGCTAATGAGTGCGGGAACCGCCAGAATCCGCCAACAGCAAGGGATAGGATCATGACCGCAATCGTTGATATTTTGGGCCGGGAAATTCTCGACAGCCGTGGCAACCCGACCGTCGAGGTCGATGTGCTGCTCGAAGACGGCAGCCTCGGCCGCGCCGCAGTCCCGTCGGGCGCCTCGACCGGCGCGCATGAGGCGGTCGAACTGCGCGACGGCGGCAAGCGCTATCTCGGCAAGGGTGTCGAAAAGGCGGTCGATGCCGTCAATGGCGAGCTCTTCGACGCTATTACCGGCATGGATGCCGAGGACCAGATCGATATCGACCGCGCCATGATCGAGCTCGACGGCACGCCCAACAAAAGCCGCCTCGGCGCCAATGCCATTCTCGGCATTTCGCTGGCTGTCGCCAAGGCCGCCGCGATCTCCTCCGGCCTGCCGCTTTATCGCTATGTCGGCGGCGCCAGCGCCCGCACGCTGCCGGTGCCGATGATGAACATCATCAATGGCGGCGCGCATGCCGACAATCCGATCGACTTCCAGGAATTCATGATCCTGCCGGTTGGCGCCGAGACGCTACGCGACGCCGTGCGCATGGGTTCGGAAGTCTTCCACACGCTGAAGAAGGAGCTGCATGCCGGCGGCCACAATACCAATGTCGGCGACGAAGGCGGTTTTGCTCCCAACCTCAATTCCCCGCCGGAAGCGCTGGACTTCATCATGAAGTCGATCGAGAAGGCCGGCTATCGTCCGGGCGAAGACATCTATCTCGGCCTCGACTGCGCCTCCACTGAATATTTCAAGGACGGCAAATACAATATGGAAGGCGAGGGCAAGGTGCGCGATTCCGCCGAGATGGCGCAGTATCTCGCTGACCTCGTCGGCCGCTACCCGATCATTTCTGTCGAAGACGGCATGGCCGAGGATGATTGGGAGGGCTGGAAGATGCTGACCGACCTCTGCGGCAAAAAGTGCCAGCTCGTCGGCGACGACCTGTTCGTCACCAATACCAAGCGCCTCAAGGACGGTATCAAGCAGGGTGTCGCCAATTCGATCCTCGTCAAGGTCAACCAGATCGGTTCGCTGACCGAGACGCTCGAAGCCGTCGAGATGGCACACAAGGCGGCCTATACCGCTGTCATGTCGCATCGTTCGGGCGAAACCGAGGACTCGACCATCGCCGACCTCGCCGTCGCCACCAACTGCGGCCAGATCAAGACCGGCTCGCTGTCGCGCTCCGACCGCACTGCCAAGTACAACCAGTTGATCCGAATCGAGCAGGAACTCGGCTCGGCCGCTTATTACGCCGGCCGTTCGATCATCAAGGGCTGATCATTTCGCATACGCGAAACGGCCTGCGGGTGGAACGCCACCCGCAGGCCGTTTGCTTGAGTCGGAGAAGGTCAACTCCCGTCGTCGGGGTATTTGCTGAGTCTCTGTAAAATATCGGATTCGCTGACGAATTTCGTGCCGATGCAAACAGAGTCAATGTTCGGTTAAACATTTCGATTCATATTGGTCATCAAGAACGTATTGCGTCTCTCCAAGGCCTGACATGTGGACCAAGCAACATAAAAAGCGTTATTTCGGCCGCCTTATCACCCCTCTTCTCGCCGTCTGCTTCTGCAGCTATTTCGGCTATCATTCCATTCATGGCGACCTCGGCCTGAACGCTACCAAGCAGTTCGAACAGCGCCGTATCGAGCGCGAAGCCGAGCTGACTGAGCTGGTCAAGACGCGCGAAGCGCTGGAACGCCAGGTCCATCTGATGAGCGACGGCTCGCTCGAAAAGGACATGCTGGACGAGAAGGCGCGCTATTACCTCAACGTTTCACGCAGCGACGAAATCGTCATTTTCAAATGAGGCGTGATCGGCGTTTTGCGTTGCAAAACGGTACATGTTGCGTCGCAAAATAGAATTAACCTGAATTTAGTTTATTACAGAATTATGTAGCGGAATCAATAGCATGGAATGAATAGTAGCTGTGCAATTATGGCATTGCTACCTCTCGCGGAATTGCCTATTCTCCCGTCAGATCGAGACCGCCGCTAGGGAGGATTTGAATGGCCACGCGCAAGACTGCGACGCTTCCTGCTCGTAAACCCGCCGTCAAGGCACAGAAGAGTGAGAGCAAGGCGCCCGCTATTGCCGAGTTCGACCGCGACGCCGAATTGAAGGCCTATCGCGAAATGCTGCTCATCCGCCGCTTCGAGGAAAAGGCCGGCCAGCTTTACGGCATGGGCTTTATCGGCGGCTTCTGTCACCTCTATATCGGTCAGGAGGCCGTGGTTGTCGGCATGCAGATGGCGCTCAAGGACGGCGACCAGATGATCACCGGCTATCGCGATCACGGCCACATGCTCTCCATGGGAATGAGCGCGCGCGGCGTCATGGCTGAGCTGACCGGACGCCGGGGCGGCCTGTCCAAGGGCAAGGGCGGCTCGATGCATATGTTCTCCAAGGAGAAGAATTTTTACGGCGGCCATGGCATCGTCGGCGCCCAGGTGTCGCTCGGCACCGGCATTGCCTTCGCCAACCGCTATCGCGACAATGGCAGTGTCTGCTGCGCCTTCTACGGCGACGGCGCCGCCAACCAGGGCCAGGTCTACGAGAGCTTCAACATGGCCGAGCTCTGGAAGCTGCCGGTCGTCTACGTGGTCGAGAACAATCGCTACGCCATGGGCACCGCGGTATCGCGCGCTTCGGCGCAGACCGATTTCTCCCAGCGTGGCGCCTCCTTCAACATCCCCGGTATCCAGGTGGATGGCATGGATGTCCGCGCCGTGCAGGCGGCGACCGCCGAGGCTGCGGATTATGCACGCTCCGGCAAGGGGCCGATGATCCTTGAAATGATGACCTACCGCTATCGCGGCCACTCCATGTCCGACCCGGCCAAGTACCGCTCGAAGGACGAAGTGCAGAAGATGCGCTCCGAGCACGACCCGATCGAGCAGGTGCGTGCACGCCTCCTGGAAAAGAAGTGGGCCTCCGAGGACGACCTGAAGGCGATCGACAAGGATGTGCGCGACGTGGTCGCCGATGCAGCCGATTTCGCCCAGGCCGACAAGGAGCCGGATGTCTCCGAACTCTGGACGGATATTCTGCTCGAGGCATGATGCATGACAGCCGCGGAGCCGGTGGGTTGGATCGTTTTTGCTGTCCTCCTGCTTGCGCTCTTCGGCTGGTTTTTCTGGCATACGGCAACATCGATGCTGCATTATGCCAGGAGGATAGTTGAGTATCTGGATACGCGTTCGGAGCGGCTGCGGCGTCAGCTGGAATTCGAAGCGATCCACGGAAGACCGCCATTCTGGTACCGCCTCGCACAGAGGCTAGTTATTCTGATGGTCATCGCAGGTGCTGCCGCGCTGATCTGGACCAAATTCAGGGGCTGACGCTCCGAAGACACGGGTGAGGAAAAATGCCGATCGATATTCTCATGCCAGCGCTGTCGCCCACCATGGAAGAAGGCACGCTTTCGAAATGGGTGAAGAAAGAGGGCGACACGGTGAAATCCGGCGATGTCATTGCCGAGATTGAAACCGACAAGGCGACCATGGAGGTCGAGGCGGTCGACGAAGGTACGATCGGCAAGCTCCTGGTTGCCGCCGGCACTGAGAACGTCAAAGTCAACACGCCGATCGCCGTGCTCCTGCAGGAAGGCGAGAGCGCTTCGGATGCCAAGGCGCCTGCTGCTCCGACAGCTGCTGTGGCCCCGAGGGTCGAGGAAGCCGAACAACCGACCAAAGCGGTTTCGGCCGCGGCTCCGGTTCCGGCCGCGCCGAAGGCTGAAGTCGCCGCCGATCCTGCGATCCCGGCCGGCACCGAAATGGTGCATATCACGGTCCGCGAAGCACTGCGCGACGCCATGGCCGAGGAGATGCGCCGTGACCCCAACGTCTTCGTCATGGGCGAGGAGGTCGCCGAATATCAGGGCGCCTATAAGATCACCCAGGGCCTGCTGCAGGAATTCGGCGCCAAGCGCGTCGTCGATACGCCGATCACCGAGCATGGCTTTGCCGGCATAGGCGTCGGTGCTGCCATGGCCGGGCTTCGCCCGATCGTCGAATTCATGACCTTCAACTTCGCCATGCAGGCGATCGACCAGATCATCAATTCTGCTGCCAAGACGCTTTACATGTCCGGCGGCCAGATGGGCGCGCCGATGGTGTTCCGCGGCCCCAATGGTGCCGCCGCCCGCGTTGCCGCCCAGCACAGCCAGGATTACGGCGCCTGGTATAGTCAGATCCCAGGCCTCAAGGTCATCCAGCCCTATACGGCGGCCGACGCCAAGGGCCTGCTCAAGGCCGCGATCCGCGATCCCAATCCGGTGATCTTCCTTGAAAACGAAATCCTCTACGGCCAGTCCTTCGACGTGCCGAAGCTCGATGATTTCGTCCTGCCGATCGGCAAGGCGCGCATCCATCGTTCCGGCAAGGACGTAACCATGGTTTCCTGGGGTATCGGCATGACCTATGCGGTCAAGGCGATCGCCGAACTCGAAAAGCTTGGCATCGATGTCGAACTCATCGACCTGCGCACCCTAAGGCCCATGGACCTGCCGGCGGTGATCGAAAGCGTCAAGAAGACCGGCCGCCTGGTGACGGTGGAAGAGGGTTACCCGCAGAGCTCGGTGGGCGACTTCATCGCCAACCGCGTCAGCCGCGAGGCTTTCGATTATCTCGATGCGCCGGTCATCACAATTGCCGGCAAGGACGTGCCGATGCCCTATGCATCCAATCTCGAAAAGCTGGCTCTGCCGAATGTCGGCGAAGTCATCGATGCCGTCAAAGCCGTCTGCTACAAGTGAGGACGACGGCCCATGGCCACAATGGATGAAGTCAGGCGGATAACCTGGTCGATCTATTGGAAGCTGATGCTGATTTCGCTGATCGGCGGTTTCGCTGCCGGTGCTGTTGTCGGATTCATCATCGGCTTCACAGCTGCCATCGTCAGTGGCTCGACTGCGCTAGCGACTGCTCCGTGGCCGACCATCATTCGGGTTTCCTCGGGTTTGGTTGGCCTCGGTGTCAGCTTTCTCGCGTTGAATTATCTAATCGCCAATTCCATCGGAAAACAGATTGGCAGCAAGAAGCTGGTGCTCGTCGACGCTTTTGCTGCGGGGGAGAAGTAAGATGCCCATCAACATTACCATGCCCGCCCTTTCGCCGACCATGGAAGAGGGCAATCTCTCCAAATGGCTGGTCAAGGAAGGCGATACGATCAAGTCCGGCGACGTGATCGCCGAGATCGAGACCGACAAGGCGACGATGGAAGTCGAAGCCGTCGATGAGGGCACGGTCGCCAAGATCGTCATTCCTGCCGGCACGGAAAACGTCAAGGTCAACAGCGTGATCGCCATCCTGGCGGCCGAAGGCGAGGATGCCAAGGCTGCCGCGAGTGCGGCACCCTCTGCTGCTCCAGCGCCGAAGGCCGAAGCCGCACCTGCTCCTGCGGCGGCGCCGGCCCCGGCTCCCGCCGCTTCGGCGCCCGCGCCGCAGCCGGCCGCAGCATCCCACGGCGACCGCGCCTTCTCTTCGCCACTCGCCCGTCGTCTCGCCAAAGAGGCCGGCCTCGATATCTCGCTGGTGTCCGGTTCCGGTCCGCATGGCCGCGTGGTGAAATCCGATATCGAAAAGGCCGTCGCCTCAGGCACCGGCAAGGCTGCACCGGCCGGTACAGCCGCTGCGGCCCCGGCGCCTGCCGCCGCAGCGCCGGTGGCAGCCAAGGGACCTTCGGAGGATGCCGTGCTCAAACTTTTCGAGCCGGGTTCCTACGAGCTTGTGCCGCATGACGGCATGYGCAAGACCATTGCCCGGCGGCTCACCGAGTCCAAGCAGACGATTCCACATTTCTATGTTTCGGTGGATTGCGAACTCGATGCGCTCTTGGCGCTCCGTGCTGAGCTGAACCACGCCGCGCCGAAGAAGGACGACAGGCCGGCCTACAAGCTCTCGGTCAACGACATGGTGATCAAGGCCATGGCGCTTGCCCTGCGTGATGTACCGGAAGCCAATGTCTCCTGGACCGACAGCAACATGGTCAAGCACAAGCATTCCGACGTCGGTGTTGCCGTCTCCATCCCAGGTGGCCTGATCACCCCGATCATCCGCCATGCCGAGCTCAAGAGCCTGTCAGCCATCTCCAACGAGATGAAGGACCTCGGCAAGCGTGCCAAGGGCCGCAAGCTGAAGCCCGAGGAGTATCAGGGTGGCACGACCTCGGTGTCGAATATGGGCATGATGGGCGTGTCGAACTTTGCCGCCGTCGTCAATCCGCCTCATGCGACCATTCTCGCGGTCGGTGCCGGCCAGGAGCGGGTGATCGTCAAGAACAAAGAGATGGTGATCGCCCAGGTAATGACCGTGACGCTCTCGACCGATCATCGCGCCGTCGATGGTGCGCTGGGGGCCGAATTGCTGCAGGCGTTCAAGCGCTACATCGAAAACCCGATGGGGATGCTGGTTTAAGTCTGGAGCCGCCCGCATGTCGGACTACTTCCAGTCCTATGTTTTCGGGGAGCTGGTTGCTGGACATAGTCACGGCGATTTCCAGCGCGTGCCGGCCTTTCTCCTCTCTGAGCAGATCATGGGAGAAAAGACAGCGAACAACACTCTGGAAGGTGATGGCCATGTTCCAGGATTGCGGGCGGCAACCATACTAACCGAAGACAATGGCTATTGGCGGCTCCTCGACGTCAAAGGCGTGCGGGTCGAACAAGGCAGAATCATCGAGTTCTCGTCAGAACTAGAACATGGCCGGTGCCCGCATTGCCATGTCGAGATCGAGGCAGGGACCGAAGCCTTCCAGCCGATCGACGATGCCCTGTCTGCATTTAACGACGGCCATGGCGACGATGTCGAATGCCCAAATTGCCGGGCACGTAGCAAGCTCTCGCAATGGGATTTCGGCAACGGTCTGGCTGTCGGATACGCGATGGTGAAGTTCTGGAATTGGCCAGACATCATTGAGGGCCTCAACGCCAGGTTTGAGGCATTGGCAGCGATGAAATGCAAGAAGATCTGGGGAAAGCTCTGATGAAAACCATTCTCTGTTACGGCGATAGCCTCACCTGGGGCGTGGATGCGGAAAATGAACAGCGCCATGCTTATGAGAACCGCTGGACCTCTACGCTGCAGAAAGGTCTCGGCCACGGCGTCCGCGTCATCCCCGAAGGCTTGAACGGTCGAACGACAGTCTATGACGACTACATGGCGGAATGCGATCGCAACGGCGCGCGTGTCCTGCCGACGCTCCTGCACACGCACGGTCCTCTCGATCTGATAATAATCCTGCTCGGCACCAACGATCTGAAACCTGTATATGCCAACAACGCCGTGATCGTCGGCGCCGGCATCAGGCGGCTGGTCGAGATCGTCCGCCATCACGCCTGGCCGATGGGATTGGAGACTGAGCCGGAAATCCTGCTCGTGTCGCCGCCGCCCTTCTGCGAAACCGATCACGCGCTGCTTGGCCCGATGTTTGCCAGTCGGATTGATGAGAGCCGCAATCTGGCGTCCGTCTATCGCGATGTCGCCGACGAACTGGGCTGTGGTTTCTTCGATGCTGGTTCGGTGGCGAGGACCACACCGATCGACGGCATTCATCTCGATGCCGAGAATACCGCGGCGATCGGGCGCGGCCTCGAGCCGATCGTCCGCATGATGCTGGGAATGTAAGGCCTTTCGGCCGGTCGGCGCTCGTCGCCGATAGATTAGTCTAAGGAGTGGAAGCGCCCCATGTCTGATACGAAAGCTGCGAATGCATATGACGTCATCATCATCGGTTCGGGTCCGGGCGGCTATGTGGCCGCAATCCGCGCCGCTCAACTCGGCCTCAAGACGGCTGTGGTCGAGCGCGAGCACCTCGCCGGCATCTGCTCCAACTGGGGCTGCATCCCGACCAAGGCGCTGCTTCGCACGGCCGAAATCTATCACTATGCCGAACATCCCGGCGACTATGGCATCAAGATCGAAGGCAAGGTCACGCCTGACATCAAGGCGATCGTCGCCCGCTCGCGCGGCATTGCCCAGCGGATGAATTCCGGCGTCGGCTTCCTGATGAAGAAGAACAAGATCGACGTCATCTGGGGTGAAGCCAAGCTCACCAAGGCTTCGACAGGGGCTCAGCCCGGCGAGATCGTCGTCTCCAAGACCGCCAAGAAGCCGGTCGAGCCGATGGGGCCGATCCCGAAGAACACGCTGCCCGAAGGCACCTATACCGCCAAGCACATCATCGTTGCCACCGGTGCCCGGCCGCGCGCTCTGCCAGGCATCGAGCCGGACGGCAAGCTGATCTGGACCTATTTCGAGGCAATGAAGCCCGACGAGATCCCGAAGTCGCTGCTGGTCATGGGTTCGGGCGCCATCGGCATCGAGTTCGCCTCCTTCTATCGCACGCTCGGCGTCGACGTCACGGTCGTCGAGATCATGAGCCAGGTCATGCCGGTCGAAGATGCGGAAATCTCGGGCCTGGCGAAGAAGCAGTTCGACAAGCAGGGCATGAAGATCCTGCTCGAAGCCAAGGTCGCCAAGGTCGAGAAGGGGGCCAATTCGGTCACTGCCACGGTCGAGACGAAGGACGGCAAGACCCAGACCATCACCGCGGACCGGATGATCTCCGCCGTCGGCGTCCAGGCCAATGTCGAAAATATCGGCCTTGAAGCGCTGGGCGTGAAGACCGACCGCGGCTTCATCGCCATTGACGGCTACGGCAAGACCAATGTGCCGGGCATCTATGCCATTGGTGACGTCGCCGGCCCGCCGCTGCTCGCCCACAAGGCCGAGCACGAGGCGGTGATCTGCGTCGAAAAGATCGCCGGCCTGCCGAACGTGCATCCGATGGACCGCAACAAGATCCCGGGCTGCACCTATTGCCAGCCGCAGGTCGCCTCGGTCGGCCTCACTGAAGCCAGGGCCAAGGCCGAAGGCCGCGACATCCGCGTCGGCCGCTTCCCCTTCGTCGGCAACGGCAAGGCAATCGCGCTCGGCGAGGATCAGGGCCTGGTCAAGACCATCTTCGACAAGAAGACCGGCGAACTGATCGGCGCGCATCTGGTCGGTGCGGAAGTCACCGAACTGATCCAGGGTTTTGTCGTGGCGATGAACCTCGAAACCACCGAGGAAGAATTGATGCACACGATCTTCCCGCATCCGACGATTTCGGAGACGCTGAAGGAAAGCGTGCTCGATGCCTATGGCCGGGCGCTCAATATCTGAGTACCCGGAATACAGAAATTTCATGAGCGCCGCTGCTCCCTTTCATGCTATGGAAAAGCGGCGTCTGTCAGTGGAGGACTATGCGATGCATCCAAATGGAGTGGGCTTTATTGCGGCAATCATCATCGGCGGTTTTGCCGGCTGGTTCGCCGAAATGTTCATGAAGTCGAATACCGGCATCATCATGAACATCATTCTCGGCATCGTCGGTGCTGCGCTCCTGAACTTCGTTCTCGCGAACCTCTTCCACATCGGCTACACCGGCTGGCTCGCCTATCTGGTCATCGGTTTCATTGGCGCCTGCATCCTGATCGTGCTCGGGCGAATGATCCGGCGCTGACTCACCTTCAGCAGAGTCTTGACGGTACATATGGCCGTGTTGCGCGGCAGTGCGTAGTCGTGACTTTGCTGGAAAGCTTCATCGCGAATAATTAGATAAGTAGCCTTGCAGGGTCTGCAAGGCAGCGGTGAGGCTTAGTCGAGGCTTCGGGCTTTGAACGCCCAAACTTCTGATTTATAAGCAGGTACATCTGCACACGGGCACGGTTTCGATGGTCACTATTCTCGATACGGTCAATTCCGAAAAGCGCCTCCGGCATCCGGAAAAAGCGCATCGGCCGGACACGGAAGTGCTGCGCAAGCCGGACTGGATCCGCGTCAAGGCGCCGGTGTCGAAGGGTTACCAGGAAACCCGCGCGCTCGTCCGCGACCACAATCTCGTCACCGTCTGCGAAGAGGCCGGCTGCCCCAATATCGGCGAGTGCTGGGACAAGAAGCACGCCACTTTCATGATCATGGGCGAGATCTGCACCCGCGCCTGTGCCTTCTGCAATGTCGCCACCGGCCGGCCGGTAGCGCTCGATCAGGAAGAGCCTTCCAACGTCGGCAAAGCGGTGAAGAAGATGGGGCTCAGCCACGTCGTCATCACCTCCGTCGACCGCGACGATCTCGAGGACGGCGGCGCCGAGCATTTCGAAAAGGTGATCTTCGCCATCCGCGAAACTTCACCTGAAACGACGATCGAGATTCTGACGCCGGATTTCCTGCGCAAGCCCGGTGCGCTCGAACGTGTTGTCGCCGCCAAGCCTGATGTCTTCAACCACAATCTCGAAACCGTGCCGTCCAACTATCTGACGGTGCGCCCAGGCGCCCGCTATTTCCACTCGATCCGCCTGTTGCAGCGGGTCAAGGAACTCGATCCCTCAATGTTCACCAAGTCCGGCATTATGGTTGGCCTGGGCGAGGAGCGCAACGAGGTGTTGCAATTGATGGACGACCTGCGCGTCGCCGATGTCGATTTCCTCACCATCGGCCAATACTTGCAGCCGACCCGCAAGCACCACCAGGTGATGAGCTTCGTCACCCCGGACGAGTTCAAGTCCTACGAGACGGTCGCCTATACCAAGGGTTTCCTGATGGTGTCGTCGAGCCCACTCACCCGCTCCTCGCATCATGCCGGCGACGATTTCGCCCGGCTGAGGGCGGCGCGGGAGAAGGTGCTTGCTGGCCGCCACGGGGTCTGATCCGGCTTTTCCGGAATCGGGTTGCCTTTTTCCCGTTTTCCTCGAAACTGCGTGCCAGGGATAGGGGGAGGTTGGGATGGATGTCCGGTCATTGTTCCTGAAGGCTGCGGAGCAGGCGGCGGCTTTCCGGGAGCGCGCTTCTACTGACAGACGGCATGGCCCGTCGCAGACATATTCCGAAGCGCTGGCAAGCTTTTCCGAACTATTGCCGCAAGGATCGACCGACGCGGATTCGGTGATTGACGATCTTGTTGTCCGGGCTGATCCCGGCCTTCATCTGATGGCTGGGCCAAGGTTCCTCGGTTGGGTCATCGGCGGATCGCATCCTGTCGGCGTTGCAGCCGACATGCTCGTCTCCGCCTGGGGACAGAATGCCGGCAACCATGTTGCCACGCCCGCTGCTGCTGCGGCGGAAACCGCGGCGTCCGCATGGCTGCTTGAACTGCTCGCATTGCCACGGCAAAGTTCTGTCGGTTTTGTCACCGGCGCCACGCTTGCCAACTTCAGCTGCTTGGCGGCCGCGCGCAGCGCGGTGCTGCGCGCGGTCGGTTGGGACCCGGATGTACAGGGCCTGTTCGGTGCGCCGCCGATTTCAGTTCTGATTGGCGACGATGCGCATACGACTGTGTTCTCCGGACTGCAATTTCTCGGGCTGGGCCACGATCGTGTTGTCAGGATTGCGACGGACGAGCAGGGACGGATGATCAATAGCGCCTTCGAAGAGGCGATAGCGCGGGTCGACGGTCCGGTGATCGTGATTCTCCAAGCAGGGCAAATAAATACCGGTGCGTTCGACGACTTCGCGACGGTTATTCCGGCCGCCAGGGCCAAGGGCGCCTGGGTGCATGTCGATGGTGCCTTCGGACTTTGGGCTCAGGTGTCGCCAGTGCTGCGTCACTTGACCGATGGAGTCGAGAACGCCGACAGTTGGGCGACGGATGGTCACAAATGGCTGCAGACGCCTTATGACTGCGGCTATGCGATCGTTCGCGATGAGCTATCGCATCGCCGCGCCATGACGATCGCGGCGAGCTATTTGCCGAGCGCCGTCGACGGGGAGCGAGATCCATCCCACTATGTCCCGGAGCTCTCGCGTCGTGCACGCGGATTTGCGACCTGGGCCGTTATCAAACATCTTGGTCGACAGGGCATCGTCGATATCATCGAACGCGACTGCAATTCGGCAGCGTTGATCGCAGAGGCGCTGGCCCACGAATCTGGCGTCACCATCCTCAACAAAGTTGTGCTCAATCAGGTGATCGCCCGCTTCGGCGCCCATCTTCCTGCGGAGGAAGCGGACTTACTGACCGCGCGCGTCATCGCCGGCATCCAGGAAGACGGTGAGATCTTCGTCGGAGGTGCGAAATGGCGCGGTCAGCAGGTCATGCGCATATCGGTGACCAACTATCAGACCGATGAAGACCAAGCCCGCAGGGTGGTCTCAGCCATCCTGCGTGCCTATCACCAGGCCCGCGGCGACAACCTGGGAGAGGAGCGCTGAAATAATGCCCGGTCACGTCGGATGCGGGGGCTTGTATCAACGCGGTGAGTTCAATATTTCAACGCCATGCCACAGTTCGAAACCACCCGCATCGCCCGCCATTCCGCAGATCAGATGTTTGCGCTTGTCGCCGACGTCGAAAAATATCCGCAATTCCTGCCGCTCTGCGAGGCTCTTAATGTGCAAAGCCGCAAAGAGCGAGAGGGCAAGACGCTGCTGATCGCTGACATGAGCATCGGCTACAAGGCGATCAAGGAGACCTTCACCACCCAGGTTCTGCTCAAACCGGATGAGAAGGTCATCGAGGTCAAATATATCGACGGGCCGTTCAAATTTCTCAACAATACCTGGCGTTTCGTCGACCACGGCGATGGCCGTGCGGAAGTCCATTTCTTTATCGAGTATGAATTCAAGAGCCGTATTCTCGGTGCGATGATGGGCGCGATGTTCGACCGCGCCTTCCGCATGTTCACCGATGCCTTCGAGAAACGCGCCGATCAGATATACGGCCCGAACGCTGCACCGGTCGCGCCGTAGATCACTCCGAACGTCGGCGGGGCATGGGATAAACGTTTCCATGTCCAGCGCTGGCCGGCTCGTCGAAGCGGAGCGACATCACGTCGACCGCTTCGCCCACGCCCTTCAGGCTGAATCGCCCGAGACTCTCGACCTCGTTCGCGCAGTCGGCCTTCTCGACAAACGCCTTTGACAGCAGCACTGGACGATTGACATCCTTGGTCAGGCTCTCGAGCCTGGACGCAATATTGACGGCCGGGCCGATGACGGTGAAATCGAGCCGTGCCTTGGAGCCGATATTGCCGTACATCACATCGCCGAAATGCACGCCGACACCGTAGCCGAGCTGCGGACGGCCTTCCCCGGCACTTTTTTCATTCAGCGCCGCCATCGCCGCCCGGCCTTCGCGGATGGCGGCGAGCAAATCGCTGAAAGCGCTCGGCTTGGAAAGCGGGAAGATGGCCAAAAGGCCGTCGCCCATGAATTTCAGGATTTCGCCGCCATGTTCCTCGATCGGTCCTGAAAGGGCATCGAAATAAGCGTTCAGGAGATCGATGACGAAGTCACGCGGCCAGAGCGAGGAAAGCGTCGTGAAGTCGCGAAGATCACAGATCATGATCGCTGCACTGATCGTGGCGCCGCTGCCGCGGGTCGTGGCGCCGGCGAGGATCTCTTCGCTGGCATGCGGCCCGACATAAGTCCGGAGCAATGTCCGGGCCATGATGTTCTTGACGCGGATCTCGGTGACCAGCGCGATCACTGGAAGAAGGTCTTTCAGAAAGGTAACATGCTCATCCGAGAATCCGCCCGGGCGCGCCGTCGAAAAGGTGACAACATGGCGCTTGCCGAGCGTGTGCTCGAGGGGCAGAGCCATGTATTCGGTCAGTCCATCCTGCCTTAGGTCGGCATAGAGCGTCGGCTCGGATGAGGGATCGGCCGGCACTTGCGTCAGGTCGGTGCGCAGTTCCGGCGCGCCTTCAAAAATCACTTTGATCGGGCTTTTCTGGAAAAGCTGCGAAACCTCGACCTCATAGCCGTAGAATTCGAATTCGGCCTCGGTCAGACCGGTGCGCCAGAGCAGGCGCGCGCCACGCCATTGGGGATGGTTGGTCTGGAAATGAAACGAGACGCGTACAACGGGTACGCCGGCTGCCACCAGCCGCTCGCTCATTTCGACCAGGATGTTGTCGACGAACCGCTGATTGCGCGTCTCGTTGACCAGCCAGTCGAGGATTTTCCGTCGCCGCGCCGGCCAGACGCCGTCTTCGATATCGCGTTCGGTTTCGGAAGCGTGTGCCGTCATCGCCATAAACTACCCCTCAATCAGTCCGATGAGTCACCGACTGGTGATCATGCCATGGGCCGATCAACTTTCCACATGGACAACACATAGGATTTCAATTGCCGGTGAGACAGGTGCGCCCGCAAAAAATAAAACCCTGAAGCCCACGCGCGGTGATCGCCGGCCAACCTTGCAGATGTCCGTCAGCCTTCCCTGGCGAGCTCGATGATCATTTCAAGCGCGATCTCCACCGAAGCCATCCGCACCTCGTGGCGGCCGATATCGCCGAAATTCATCTCGCGATGGATCATCTTGCCCTTATAGTGGCGCCCGCCGAAATGCACGAGGCCGACCGGCTTGCCGGTCGTGCCGCCCAACGGACCGGCTATGCCGGTCGTCGAGACAGAAATGCCGGCTTCCGAGCGGGCGAGCGCGCCATGCGCCATCTCAAGCGATACATCCTTCGAGACGGCGCCATATTGCCTGAGCGTGATCGGCATCACGCCGAGCATTTCGATCTTTGCCTGGTCGGAATAGGTGACGAAGCCGCGCTCCAGCACCTGCGAGGCGCCGGATATCGCCGTGATCGCGCCGGCCACCAGTCCGCCGGTGCAGGATTCCGCCGTCGCGACCATGACATTCTTGTCCGTGCACATCGTCACGACCTGCTGGGCGAGTTCAAGGATGATCTTGTCATTCATGGCTTTCTCCCGAATACCACTGTGGCGGTCGCAATGGCCGCGATACCTTCACCGCGACCGACGAAGCCGATCTTCTCATTCGTCGTCGCTTTGACGGAGCAGCGATCCAGATCGATTCCGAGGATGTCGGCGAGGGCTTGTCGCATGGCTTGCCTGTGCGGGCCTATCCTCGGGGCCTCGGCGATGATGGAAATATCCGCATTCATGATGACACCGCCATGGTCGCGGACGATCGCTGCCGCATGTTCGAGGAAAATGCGCGACGGAGCGCCCTTCCATTGCGGATCGGACGGCGGAAAATGGTCGCCGATATCGCCGGCGCCGCACGTGGCCAGCAATGCGTCGGTCAGGGCATGCAACGCGCAATCGGCGTCCGAATGGCCCCTGAGCCTTTGGTTGTGATCGATGAACACGCCGCTCAACGTGACGCCATCGCCCGGTTCGAGTTGATGGACATCATAGCCGTTGCCGGTCCGCACGTCGGGAAGGTTCGTTTGCATCAGTCTCTGGTCCGCCAGTTCGATATCGCTGGCAAGTGTCAGCTTGACATTTTCACGGTCGCCCTCGGCGAGTCTTACCGCAAGCCCCGCCCATTCGGCGATAGCCGCGTCGTCGGTGAAATCGCTTATCCCCGACCGGGCGGCTGCGCGATGTGCTTCGAGAATCGGCTCGAACAGGAAACTCTGCGGCGTCTGYGCCGCATAGAGCCCAGCCCGCGAGACGGTTTCCGCGACGTGACCGTCCGGCGAGCCACGCTTCAATGTATCGGCAACGGCCGTGGCGGGCAGCACCGCGCGTTCGCCGGCATCGAGCGCGGCAGCGATGCGATCGAGCAGGTCGGAGCCGACGAATGGGCGTACAGCATCCTGGATCATGACGTGCGAAACAGACAGCTCGGCCATCGCTTCGAGGCCCGCCAGCACGGAACCTTGTCGTGTCGGGGCGCCATGGACCGTGCGGATCGTGTGAGAGACGTCAAGCATCGCGATCGCCTTGGCGAACAAGGCCTCGTCATCTGGATGGATTACCACGACGATCGCCCCGGAGCGCGGCCATGCGAGGAAACGCTCCAGCGTATGGGCGATCACCGGCTTGCCGCCGATCGAACGATATTGCTTGGGTCCTTCCGCGCTCGCGCCGGCGCGCTCGCCGCGGCCTGCGGCGACGATGAGAATGCCTATCTTATATGTATTGTCTTGGTTCATGCTGTCCGAAATTTGCCTGCTGGAATTTGCCGCAATCGGTTTATAGAGAGCGCTTCGACTTTGCCAGTCTGCTCATTTGTCAAGACAGCTAGTTTTTTAGGCTTGCACGCGAATCCGCTTGGCAAGTGAAATGGAAATGTCTAAAAATAATGCATTGGAAAATGGTGCCCGAAAGATAAGCATTTGAGTTTGGACGTTTTGACATCGCTGCTCAGCGTCGGACCGGTAGAGTTCCGCAACCGGGTGGCGCTCGCGCCGATGTCCGGGGTCACCGACCTGCCGTTCCGCCAGCTCGCCTTTGAATTCGGCGCGGGCTTCGTGGTGACGGAAATGGTCGCCAGCCGCGAACTGGTCGGCAATTCGGCCGAATCGTGGTCGCGACTGCAAAATTCCGGCATCCACCCGCACATCGTCCAGCTTGCTGGCCGCGACCCCTACTACATGGCCGAAGGGGCGCGAATCGCGGAAGCCAACGGCGCCGATGTCATCGATATCAACATGGGGTGCCCGGCCAAGAAAGTGATCGGCGGATTGTCCGGTTCGGCATTGATGCGTGAACCGGAACTTGCATTGTCGCTGATCGAGGCGACGGTGAAGGCGGTGAAAGTCCCGGTCACGGTGAAGATGCGGCTCGGCTGGGACGAACAGTCGATCAACGCGCCGGAGCTGGCCCATGCCGCTGAAGAGCTCGGCGCGCAGATGATCACCGTTCATGGCCGCACCCGCATGCAATTTTACGAGGGCAGGGCTGACTGGGACCGGATAGCGGAAGTCCGCGCTCGGATAAAGCTGCCGCTGATCGCCAATGGCGATGTCGAAACTGCTGATGATATCGCCACGATCCTCCGGAAATCCGGCGCTGACGGAGTCATGATCGGTCGCGGCTCGCAGGGCCGCCCCTGGCATGCCGGCGTCTTGGCAGGCATGCGCACAGCGCCCGACCGTGCTGAGATCGCGTGCATTTTCGAACGGCATTATCGTATGACTCTGGACTTTTATGGCGCACCGCCCGGCCTTCGCCACGCGCGAAAACACGTCAACTGGACGCTGGAGCGCTTCGCACCTGCGCTATCAGCAGAACGGCGCAGTGCCGTGCTGACGTCGCATGATCCGGAAATGGTCATCGGCGCGATGCGCGACATCCTGCTCGATCCGGCCTCCGAAATATCAGTCAGAGAGGCCGCATGAACGGCGATCCTTCCAAGCGCAAGACCAAGAAGACCAGCGGCAGCGATCTTGCCCTCGGCGTTCTGAATGCCATCCAGAATGCTGTGATCATGGTCGACGAGGACGGCTACATTGCCTTTGCCAATTGGGAAGCGGAAGCCTTCTTCGGCGCCTCCGAAGCCTATCTGTCGCGCCACACGATCTATGCCTATATCCCGTTCGGCAGCCCGTTGTTGACGCTGATCGACCAGGTGCGCGAACGCAAGGCGCCGGTCAACGAATACCGGGTCGACCTGAGTTCTCCCCGGCTTGGAGCCGATAAACTGGTCGACATCTATGTCGCCCCGGTGTTGWCCGATCCCGGCGCGGTGGTGATCGTCTTCCAGGAACGGTCGATGGCGGACAAGATCGACCGGCAGCTGACGCACCGCGCTGCGGCCCGCTCGGTGACGGGGTTGGCCTCGATGCTGGCGCATGAGATCAAAAATCCGCTTTCCGGCATCCGAGGTGCCGCGCAACTGCTCGAAACCTCTGTCAACGACGAGGACCGGGCGCTGACGCAGCTGATCTGCGAGGAGACCGACCGGATCGTGTCGCTTGTCGATCGCATGGAAGTCTTCTCCGACGAACGGCCGGTGGACCGCGCGCCCTGCAACATCCATTCGATTCTCGACCACGTGAAAGCGATCGCCAAAGCCGGCTTTGCCCGCAATATCAAGATCACCGAGAATTATGACCCGTCGCTGCCGGCCGTGCATGCCAATCGCGACCAGTTGATCCAGGTCTTCCTCAACCTCGTCAAGAATGCCGCCGAGGCGGTGGCCGACCGGGCTGATGCCGAGATCATGCTGACCACCGCCTATCGCCCCGGCATCCGCATCTCCGTCGCCGGCACGCGGGAAAAAATCTCACTGCCGCTGGAGTTCTGCGTCATCGACAACGGCCCCGGCGTGCCGGAGGACCTGAAACCGCACCTCTTCGACCCGTTCATCACCACCAAGACCAACGGCTCGGGCCTCGGCCTGGCACTGGTCGCCAAGATCWTCGGCGGCCATGGCGGCATCGTCGAATGCGACCGGCAGAACAACAAGACCATTTTCAGGGTGCTCATGCCTGCCTCCAAGAACGTGCAGGCAGATGACATCTACGACGAACCAGGGAAATCAGCCAAATGAGTTCTGCCACAATTCTGGTCGCCGACGACGATGCCGCGATCCGCACGGTGCTCAACCAGGCGCTGAGCCGCGCCGGCTACGATGTCCGCATCACCTCCAATGCCGCCACGCTCTGGCGCTGGATCTCGGCCGGCGACGGCGACCTCGTGATCACCGACGTGGTGATGCCCGACGAGAACGCTTTCGACTTGCTGCCGCGTATCAAGCGGGTGCGGCCAGACCTGCCGGTCCTGGTCATGAGCGCCCAGAATACCTTCATGACGGCGATCCGCGCCTCGGAGAAGGGCGCTTATGACTATCTGCCCAAGCCCTTCGACCTCACCGAACTGATCGCCATCGTCGGCCGGGCACTCGCCGAGCCGAAGAAGAAGCCGCCGCGTCACGAGGACGACCAGCAGGACGCCATGCCGCTCGTTGGCCGCTCGGCGGCAATGCAGGAAATCTACCGGGTGCTGGCGCGCCTGATGCAGACCGACCTGACGCTGATGATCACCGGCGAATCCGGTACCGGCAAGGAACTGGTCGCGCGGGCGCTGCACGATTACGGCAAACGCCGCAATGGCCCTTTCGTCGCGATCAACATGGCCGCCATCCCGCGCGATCTCATTGAATCGGAACTGTTCGGCCATGAGAAGGGCGCCTTTACCGGCGCCCAGGCGCGCTCGACCGGTCGCTTCGAACAGGCGGAAGGCGGCACGCTCTTCCTCGATGAGATCGGCGATATGCCGATGGACGCCCAGACCCGGTTGTTGCGCGTGCTGCAGCAGGGAGAATATACCACTGTTGGCGGCCGCACCCCGATCCGCACCGATGTCCGCATCGTCGCCGCCACCAACAAGGATCTGAAACAGGCGATCAACCAGGGACTGTTCCGCGAAGACCTCTATTATCGCCTGAACGTCGTGCCGCTCCGCCTGCCGCCGTTGCGTGAGCGCGCCGAGGATATTCCGGATCTTGTCCGCCATTTCGTCGCCATGACCGAGAAGGAAGGCATGGCGCCAAAACGCTTCGACAACGAAGCGCTCGACGTGATGAAATCCTATCCTTGGCCCGGCAATGTCCGAGAGCTGGAAAATTTCGTCCGGCGGCTTACAGCACTCTATCCGCAGGACGTGATCACCCGCGAGATCGCCGATTCTGAACTGAAGCCGGATATCGCTGCCGGCCCCGCGGAAAAGCCCGGTGCGGCGCCCGGCTCGGTTTCGATTTCACAGGCCGTCGAAGAAAATATGCGCATCTATTTCGCCGAATTCGGCGACAACCTGCCGCCGCCTGGCCTCTACGACCGGGTGCTGGCCGAGATGGAATATCCGCTCATCCTGGCAGCTCTGACCGCCACGCGCGGCAATCAGATCAAGGCTGCCGATCTGCTCGGTCTCAATCGCAACACGCTGCGTAAAAAGATCCGCGAACTCGGCGTCACCGTCTATCGCAGTGCTAGAATGGTGTGATCAACCCTTGACCTGAGGGCACTCACGTTGCATTTTCGCCACAATGCGTTGCTCTATAGCAACGCATTGTTTGTGTCGGGACGTGGCGATTCCACGCTTCCCCCGCGACATCTCCTGGCCGTGCGTCCGCCTTCGGTGCCTTGTCGCCGGCCGTCATGAACAGAATTGCACCGGTCGCCAGACCGGAAAGGGGAACCACCGCATGGCGGAAGCGGTAGCAGAACAGGCAATGACGACTGGGGAGCGGCGCGGCATTTCCACGTCGGCCGGCATTGCGGTCGCCGGCGGCGCCCTGGTCGTGGCGCTTGCGACGTTGGCGGTGTTGCTCGGCTATACCCCGATCGAACCTGTTGACAGTGTCGTCTTCGCCTCTGCCATCATCAATGCGGTCTTCGTCTCGGGACTTATGGTCCTGGTCGGCTATGAGCTCTACCGATTGATCAAGGCGCGCGCCCGCGGCCGGGCGGCGGCGCGGCTGCATATTCGCATTGTTTCGCTGTTCTCGATCGTGGCGATCGCGCCTGCGATTCTTGTCGCTGTGATCGCATCGCTGACTCTCAGCGCCGGCCTCGACCGTTGGTTCAGCACCCAGACGCAGGAAATCGTCAATTCCTCCATCAATGTCGGCGAAGCCTATGTGAAGGAGAATGCCAGCTATCTGCAAGGCCAGACGATTTCCATGGCCAACGACCTCGACAGCTATCGCCAGCTCTTCGCCCTGGACAAGGGTGGTTTCGAGGAGCTGTTGACCCGCCAGACCAAGGGACGCGGCCTGATCAGCGCCCAGCTTCTCAATGCCGATGGCACGGTCATCGTCGGCTCCGAAATGGACGATATCCGGCCTGTACCGCCGGCGCCCCAGGATGCGTTGAGGGCAGCCGTGGCCGGCCGGCCGGCGCTCATTCCGCAGAATTCCACCAATATTGTCGGCGCCATTATCGCACTCAACCAGATCGACGCCTATCTCTACACGATCCGCGCCGTCGACCCCAAAGTCGTGAATGCGCTGCATCTGATGCAGGACAATGCCGCTTACTATAAATCGATGAAGGAAGGTCAGGTCACCACCCAGATCGCCTTCGGCATCATCTATTTGGGCTTCGCACTGATCGTGCTCTTGGCTGCCATCTGGGCGGCGATCGCGGTGGCCGACCGAATCGTTCGGCCGATCCGCCTGCTGATCAACGCCGCCGACAATGTCGCGAGCGGCAATCTCAACGTCGTCGTGCCGGTCCGGGCGATCGACGGCGACGTCGGCTCGCTGTCACGCACCTTCAACAAGATGATTTCCGAAATCCGCACCCAGCGCGACGAGATCGTCACCCAGCGCGACGAAATCCTGATCGCCAAGGACGAGGTCGACGACCGCCGGCGCTTCATCGAGGCGGTGCTTTCCGGCGTTACGGCAGCCGTCATCGGCGTCGAAGGCGACCGGACGATCACCATCGCCAATCCCTCGACCGAATTCCTCCTAGGCCTGAAGCCGGCCGATATTACCGGCCGCAAGCTCGCCGACGTGGCACCTGAAATCGATGCTTTTCTGACCGAGGCAGCATCCCGCGCGCGCAAGGAATTCCGCCGTGAACTGGCGATGATCCAGGGCGGCAAGGAGCGCAATGTCAATGTCCAGGTGACGCGCGAGGAATCGCATGCCGGACAGGAATCCTATGTCATCACCATGGACGACATTACCGACTTGATGATCGCCCAACGTTCGACCGCCTGGTCCGATGTCGCCCGCCGCATTGCCCACGAGATCAAGAATCCGCTGACGCCGATCACGCTCTCGGCCGAGCGGCTTAAGCGCCGCTACGGCCGGCAGATCAACGAGGACGACCGTGCCGTCTTCGACCAATGCACGGACACGATCGTCCGCCAGGTCGAGGATATCGGCCGCATGGTCGACGAGTTCTCGGCTTTTGCCCGCATGCCGAAGCCCTCCAAGGCGCCGAGCGACCTGCGCGACATCCTCAAGGACACCGTCTTCCTGCGCGAAATGGGCAGCCAGAACATCCGCTTCATCCGCGAATGGGGTGACGAGCCGCTGTTTGGCGCCTTCGACGCGCGCATGCTCGGCCAGGCCTTCACCAATCTGGTGAAGAACGCGGTCGAGGCGATCGAAGCCATCCCCGAAGGCGAGACGCGCGACGAATACAAGATCCTCGTCCGGGCGGGCGTCGACGAGCGCAGCGACCGGATCATCGTCGATATCATCGACAATGGCAAAGGCCTGCCGCAGGAAAATAGGCATCGCATTCTCGAGCCCTATATGACCATGCGCGACAAGGGCACCGGGCTCGGCCTGCCGATCGTCAAGAAGATCATCGAGGAACATGGCGGCCATCTGGAGCTTCACGATGCGCCGGCGGATTTTGACCATGGCTATGGCGCCATGATGCGGGTTTTGCTGCCGCGCACAGACGCGGCGGCCGAGGCAGTTGACGGGAAGGTAAGTGCTCATGGCGTCTGATATTTTGGTTGTCGACGACGAACAGGATATCCGCGAAATCGTCTCGGGGATCTTGTCGGATGAGGGTCACGAGACCCGGACCGCGCACGATAGCGACAGTGCACTGGCTGCGATCTCCGATCGTGTGCCGCGGCTGGTGTTTCTCGATGTCTGGATGCAGGGCAGCCGGCTCGATGGGCTCGGTCTGCTCGACGAGATCAAGAACCGCTATCCGGAACTGCCTGTCGTGATGATCTCCGGCCACGGCAATATCGAGATGGCCGTCAACGCCATCCGTCGCGGCGCCTATGATTTCATCGAAAAGCCGTTCAAGGCCGATCGGTTGATCCTGATTGCCGAGCGGGCGCTCGAAACCTCCAAGCTCAAGCGCGAGGTGCGGGATCTGAAGAAGCGCTCCGGCGACACCGCTGAACTGATCGGCACCTCCGTCGCGGTTTCGCAGCTCCGCCAGACGATCGATAAGGTGGCGCCGACCAATAGTCGCGTGATGATTCTCGGACCGTCCGGCTCCGGCAAGGAACTGGTGGCGCGCATCCTGCATCGCAAATCCTCGCGCGCCGAAGGCCCGTTCGTAGCGCTCAATGCCGCGACGATCACGCCGGAGCGCATGGAGATTGCGCTGTTCGGCACCGAAGGCACGCCCGGCCAGCCGCGCCGGACCGGTGCCCTGGAAGAGGCGCATCGCGGCATCCTCTATCTCGACGAGATCGGCGAGATGCCGCGCGAGACGCAGAACAAGATTCTCCGGGTTCTGGTCGAGCAGCAGTTCGAACGCGTCGGCGGCTCCAAGCGCGTCAAGGTCGACGTCCGCGTCATTTCCTCGACCGCCTATGACCTTGAGCATATGATCGGCGAGGGCAAGTTCCGCGAGGACCTTTATCATCGCTTGTCGGTCGTGCCCGTGCGCGTGCCGCCGCTTTCCGACCGGCGGGAGGACATTCCCTTCCTCGTCGACCTGTTCATGCGGCAGATCTGCGACCATGCCGGCATCAGGGCGCGCAAGATCGGCGACGACGCGCTGGCGATTCTTCAGGCCCATGATTGGCCGGGCAATCTTCGTCAGCTGCGCAACAATATCGAGCGGCTGCTGATCCTGGCCCAGTCGGACGGTCCGGATACGCCGATCACCGCCGACATGCTGCCGGCCGATGTGTTGGACGCGATGCCGAGAGTGTCATCGACCGGTGACCAGCACATCATGACGCTGCCGCTGCGCGAGGCGCGCGAGCTTTTTGAACGTGATTATCTGATCGCCCAGATCAACCGCTTTGGCGGCAATATCTCGCGCACCGCCGAATTTGTCGGCATGGAGCGCTCGGCGCTGCATCGCAAACTGAAGACGCTCGGCGTCTGACAGCTACATTTTAATAAGGATTTAAGCATGTCGAGAATTGCCTATGTCAACGGCGCCTATGTCCCGCTTCGCGACGCAGCCGTTCATATCGAGGATCGCGGCTTCCAGTTCGCCGATGGCGTCTACGAAGTCTGCGAGGTCAGGCATGGCGTTATCGTCGACCTGACGCGGCATCTCGACCGGCTGGGGAGGTCGCTTTCGGAACTTAGGATCGCCTGGCCGATGGAGCGCAGGGCGCTGATCCACGTGATCAAGCAGGTGATCAAGAAGAACCTGGTGAAGAACGGCCTGTTCTACATCCAGGTGACCCGCGGTGCAGCCAGGCGCGATTTTGTTTTCCCCGCCGCCGGGACCCAGCCGTCGGTCGTGGTGATCGCCAGGAGCGCCAACCCAGCTATCATCACTGCCAAGAACGAGAATGGAATCAGGGCGATAACGGTCACTGAGAACCGCTGGGACCGCGTCGACATCAAATCCACCGGCCTGTTGCCAAACGCACTGGCGCGCCAGTCCGCCAAGGAACATGGCGCCGCCGAGGCGATTTTCGTCGATCGTGACGGCACAGTGAAGGAGGGCGCCGCCAGCAATGTCTGGATGGTCGATGAAGACGGGACGCTTCTAACGCGTCCCGCCGAGCACGGCATCCTGCGTGGAATCACCCGGACCACGCTCTTGGATGTCGCAAAGAAGCTCGGCCTCACGATCCGCGAAGAGGGCTTTTCTGTTGAAAAAATGAAAGCTGCGCGTGAAGTTTTCATCACGGCAGCGACCAGCATCTGCTTTCCGGTGGTGCAAATCGACGATCAGGTCATCGCCAACGGACATCCTGGGAGTGTTTCGCAAAAAATCCGAGAAGCCTTTTTCGACATTGCGGAAAAGACACCGATTTGATAGCAGTCTATGAAGGTGGCCGCCGGAGGGAGAGGCCGCCCGGAAGCATGTGACAAAAATCCGGCAATAAAGGGCCGGCAACAAGAAGCGGCGGGCGCAATGGCTGAACGTTCTCAAAATCTACAAGATCTTTTTCTCAATACTGTTCGTAAACAGAAAATCTCCCTGACAATATTTCTCATCAACGGTGTCAAGCTGACGGGCGTGGTGACGTCGTTCGACAATTTCTGCGTGTTGCTGCGCCGTGACGGACATTCCCAGCTTGTCTACAAGCACGCGATCTCGACCATCATGCCCGGCTCACCAGTGCAGATGTTTGAAGGCGAAGAGAATATCGGCTAAGACATCCGCTTCCGAGCCTTCCGGCTCGATCATCCGCCGTTCCCGGCGGATGGAACGGATTGGCGTATCTGTCGTTGGCCCTTAGGCGCGCAGATCGGGCGCCACAGTGGAGTAATGGATATTTCAGAACGCGATACGAGCCAGGAATCTCTCATTCCCGAGACGTCTCGGCTCAGGAACGATCATCGAGCCGTCATCGTCGTGCCGGTGTTGAAAAACGGCCACGACACGCATTCGATCCGCAGCAGCGACAGCCGGCTGGACGAGGCGACCGGGCTGGCGCGCGCGATCGACCTCGACATAGCCGGCGCCGAGATCGTCCAGGTGGCGCAGCCGCGGCCGGCGACGCTGATCGGCTCCGGCAAGATCGAGGAAATCCGCCAACTGCTCGATCACGGCGATGCCGGCCTCGTCATTGTCGACCACCCGTTGACGCCGATCCAGCAGCGCAATCTCGAAAAGGCATGGAACGCCAAGGTCATCGACCGCACCGGTTTGATTCTGGAAATTTTCGGCCGCCGTGCTTCCACCAAGGAAGGCTCGCTGCAGGTCGAGCTGGCGCATCTCAACTATCAGAAGGGCCGGCTGGTCCGCAGCTGGACCCACCTTGAGCGTCAGCGCGGTGGCGCGGGCTTCCTCGGCGGTCCCGGTGAAACCCAGATCGAAGCCGACCGTCGCCTTTTGCAGGAAAAGATTCTCAGGCTGGAGCGCGAACTGGAACAGGTGCGCCGGACCCGGCAATTGCACAGGGCCAAGCGCAAGAAGGTGCCGCATCCGATCGTGGCGCTGGCGGGCTATACCAATGCCGGCAAGTCGACGCTGTTCAACCGTCTGACCGGCGCCGGTGTGCTGGCTGAGGACATGTTGTTTGCGACGCTCGACCCGACGCTCCGCCGCATCCGCCTGCCACAGGGGCGCACGGTGATCATGTCCGACACGGTCGGCTTCATCTCCGACCTGCCGACGCATCTCGTCGCCGCTTTCCGCGCGACGCTGGAAGAGGTGCTCGAAGCCGATCTGATCCTGCATGTCCGTGACATCTCCGATCCGGACAATGCCGCCCAGGCATCGGACGTCCTGCGTATCCTGACCGATCTCGGCATCGAAGAGGGCGAGCGCGAGACCCGGATGCTAGACGTCTGGAACAAAATCGACCGCCTTGAGCCGGAAGCCCATGCGGCGCTCGTCGCCAAGGCTGAAGGAACCGAAAACGTCATGGCGGTGTCGGCGATCAGCGGGGAGGGTGTCGACGCTCTCCTGGCCGAGATCAGCAAGCGCCTTTCCGGGGTGATGACCGAGGCGACCGTGGTACTTTCGGTCGACAAGCTGTCGCTGCTGCCCTGGTTCTACCAGAATGCCATCGTCGACGCCCGCGAGGACCGCGAGGACGGCTCAGTCAGCCTCGATGTGCGGCTCGCCGAAGCCGAAGCGGTGGAAATGGAACGCCGACTCGGTATCGGCCAGCCGGCTACGAAGGAGCCTTGGGAAGACTGACAGGGTAGAGCAGACCGGTTTTGGGTGAGGCGATCACCCCGCTATGCCGGAACGCTGTCGCGCGTCCTATGTATTCCGCCACCGGTGTGCAACCCGTTAGAGGCGATACCAGACCTTCGGATCGTCCGCCGCCTGGATCATTTCCCAGCGCAGGCCCGTCTTGCGCCAGCTGCGGACGGCGCCGGTGAGGTTGTCGAGCACGAGATCGCCCTTGCTGGTGCGAACGACGAGGACCAGGTGGCCTTCGCCCCAGGAGGTATAGGCGACGGCCAGCCGCAACGCTGACTCAGGCCAGCCGCGCGCGATCAGCGCGTGGCGCTTGGTGATCGCATAGTCATCGCAATCGCCCGAAATGGGCGCGAGTGTCCACTGGTCATTGCCGGCATCGTTGACAGGCGTGATTTCACGGTTGATCTCCGCGTTGACGGCGATCAGCTCATGCTTTTTGGCTGGCGTCAGATCGACGATCCTCGGGCCGCTGGAAGCGGTGCAGTCCGCGGGCTGCTGGACGCAGAACATCACATGCGCGAAAGGCGCGACAGCCCGGCTCTTTTCCTGCAGGAACGGCACGCGGTTCTGTTCGGGCGCGCGGGTCAGTCCGCCGAGGCCGAACGGAAAAGCAGCTGTGCTGGACAGCGCTACCGAAAGCACGGTTGCCACGAAAATCGTGATCAGTTTGTGCATCGAAAATCCCCAATCATACACCAAAATTGTCCCGCCGCGATGTCGCACCCTGCGACCGAGCGGCTCTTGGTTCGACTTTTTTTGAGTCTTTTTGAATGTAGCGGGCGTTTGTTGGCTTATTTTCAAACTTTTCGATTCAATTTTATGGAACATGCCATTTCGGGACAGCATTGCCGATTATTTGCCATCTCGACGCGGTGATGAACCGACAGGCTCAGCGCTTTTTTCTGGGTTGTCGAACGTGCTCGCGGATCACCCGCGGGTCCGATATGCTTGACGTCCGGGATCTGGATATGACGACCGTCCCGACAAAGTGGAATTGTTGCCGTTGCTATGCGTAAACTGATTAGCAAATTCTTTGAGCCAGAGCCCGAAGCACCGCGGCGCAGCCGGATCACCATACCGTCCGAGCGCGTCGCGAATATCTTTGCGATCGGTGACATTCACGGGCGGCTCGACCTGCTTCTCAATCTCGAACGACGGATTTTGGAGCGGGCGCGGGAGATTGGCCAGCCGGCGCTCGTCGTCTGCCTCGGTGACTTCATCGATCGTGGATCGAATTCACGTGGCGTCATCGAGCATCTCATGCGGAAAATGCCGGCGCCGCTCTTCCGCGTGAACATTTGCGGCAACCACGACGATGCTTTTCTACGGTTCATAAGGGATGGGCATTTCGATCCAGGTTGGCTTGGATTGGGCGGTGAGCAGACGCTGCAATCCTATGGCATCGATGTGTTCGGCTTGCTGGCTGCCGACTCCAGCGGGCACAAGCTCAAGCGTTTGGCACGCGACGCCATCCCGCCGGCGCATGTCGATTTTCTGCAGAACCTGCCGGTCACGATTTCGATCGGCAAGCTGCTTTTCGTGCATGCGGGTGTCGTGCCTGGTATTCCTCTGGCACAGCAGTCAGACTCGAATCTGATGTGGATCCGCGAACCGTTCCTGACGGAAGGGCCGCGGCTCGACCTCACTGTCATCCACGGCCATACTCCGTCGAGCACGGTCCAGTTCGGCACCAATCGCGTCGGCGTCGACACCGGTGCCTACGCCACCGGCAAGCTGAGCGCTGTGCATATCGGTCCGCACGGCATCACCGAAGTGTGAGGCCGCATTCTGTCGTCTCAGGGCTGCTAAGCCGTTGACGATTCCTGGTTGAGCAGGCAGAACGGCTTCCTGTCGTGGACGACTCGCCGGGCTACTTTCGATGGAAATCTATAATTTCGCACTCATGGCCTTCGAAGCCGTGATCTATTTCGTCGTCCTCATCGTCCTCCTGCATTTTCGCGCGCGCATCGGCATCGGGATCTTCATGACCGTGCTCGGGACGATGCATTTCCTTGAAACCTATCTTGCTGCAAAATTCTATGTGCAGTTGCCGTTCGGCGCAGTGTCGCCCGGATCGGCGACGATGTTTGCCGGCAAGCTGCTGATGATCCTGCTGCTCTACATCAAGGAGGACGCGACAACCGTCCGGCAGCTGATCTACGGTCTGCTGATCGGCAATTTCGTCTGCCTGCTGTTCGGCTTCGTGCTGGCGCTGCATAGTGGTGGCGGTCCAAATGGCGGTGTGCTTGCCGATAGCGATTTCCTGCGGGAAATGGGCGTGCTGATGGTCTGGGGAACGACCCTTCTCTACATAGACTCTCTCGCCATCATCATCGTCTACGAGCGGCTCGGCAATCTCATCGGCCGAAGCCTGGTGCCGCGTTTCTTCGTCGCCGGCGTGCTCACGCTGACATTCGATCAGGTGGGCTTCTTCGGCGCGCTGCACTATCTCGTCGGTGCCCCCGCTTCGGTGTTCTGGGCCGGCCTGTTCGGCAAGATCAGCATGGCGGCGGTCTATGCCGCCGTCACTGCGGCCTATCTCGCGCTGACCTATGAGAAACGCGCGGCCGTGCCGTCACGCTCCGTCGCCGACTTGTTCAACGACCTGACCTATCGCGAGAAATATACCGATCTTCTGTCGCGCAGCGGATTGGACGCCCTGACCGGGCTGCTCGATCGCGGCCGGCTCGACCGCGACGGCGGCGACATGGTTCGCGCCGCCATGCGTCGTGGCCACGATTTCAGCGTCATGGTGGTGGATGCCGATCATTTCAAGGAAATCAATGACCAGTTCGGCCACCTCGAAGGCGATGCGGTGCTGAAGACGATCGCCGACACGGTTCGGCGCAGCGTGCGCGGCAATGATCACGTCTATCGCTTCGGTGGCGAAGAATTCATTGTGCTGGCCGACGCCACCGGCCATGAGGAGGCGATAGCCATGGCCGAGCGTATGTGCCGCAACATCAGCGATAGCGTTCGTGCGGCCGGCGACGCGAAAGTGTCGGTCAGCATCGGTGTCGCCACAGGGCCAAAGCAGGGCCAGAGCCTGGTCGAACTGATTTCCGCCGCCGACAAGAGCCTCTATCAGGCCAAGGCAGATGGTCGCAATCGAGTGCAGGGCGCATTCACGAGCGGTTAGACGGCTCACTTTTCTTCGCGTCCTGCCAGAGCTCCTCCATCCGTTCGAGACTGGCGTCTTCCAGATTTTCACCAGCCGCCGAGAGGCTCTTCTCGATGTGACCAAARCGGCGCCGGAACTTGGTGTTTGTGCCCCGCAGCGCCATTTCCGGATCGGCGCCGACATGCCGGCCGATATTGACGGCGGCGAAGATCAGGTCGCCGAGTTCATCGGCGATCTTCGCCTTGTCGTCTGTCGAGATGGCCGCACGGAATTCGGCAATCTCTTCTTCTATCTTGTCGAGGATCGGTTCGGGCTCCGACCAGTCGAAGCCGACTTTCGCCGCATGCTGCTGCAGCTTCAGCGCCTCGGTCAATCCCGGCTGGGCTCGATCGACACTGCCCAGGTGACCCGCCTTGAAATCCTCGGTGATGCCGCGGCTGGCCCGTCGCTCGGCGCGAGCGCGCTTTTCCTCTGTCTTGATCTCATCCCATTGTTTCCTGACCTTGGTCGGATCGTCGGCATCGGAGGTAGCGAAGACATGCGGATGGCGGCGGATCATCTTGGCCGTGATCGCCTCGACCACGTCGCCGAACGAGAATTCGCCCAGTTCCTCGGCCATGCGCGCATGGAAGACGACCTGCAGCAGCAGATCGCCCAACTCGTCGCGCAGGTCGTCGAGGTCTTTGCGCTCGATCGCGTCGGCGACCTCATAGGCTTCCTCGATCGTGTAGGGTTTGATGGTCTCGAAATTCTGTTCAAGATCCCACGGGCATCCGGTGACGGGCGTGCGGAGCGCCGCCATGATCTCGATCAGGCGGCTGATATCCTTTGAAGGCTGCATGGCGGTCTCAGTTCAGCGGAATGGCGTTGTCGTCCTTGGAGGACTGATAGGCATCGGACATCTCGGCATAGGCTGCCTTGATGGCGTCGATGCGGGTGGCGAATTCGCTTTTGTGGCCGGGAGCAGCGATCTCAGCGAGCTCGGCAATGGCAAAGCTTCTCCAGAAAGCGTTGCTCCGCCGATAGCCGCCGGGCTCCAGCCCAAACACCTCTTTGAGGATTTTCAGGTCATGCGGGATGGCGAAGGCGTCGCGGCTATCCTCATGGCTGAAGAAATATAAGAAATTGTCGAAACCGGCCCAGGTGATCGCCGACATGCACATCGTGCAGGGTTCGTGGGTGGAGAGGAAGATCAGATCGCGTGTATCCGGCCGGTCCGGCATTTCGTAAAAGCGTTTCAGCGTGTGAACTTCACCGTGCCAGAGCGGATTCTCCGTCTCGTTATTGGTTTCGGCGAGCACCAGCGACAGGTCAGATTTGCGCAAAAGTGCTGCGCCAAACACCTTGTTGCCCGCCTCCACGCCCCGCCGCGTCAACGGAATGATGTCGTTTTCCATCACGGACAGGAGGCGCGAGACGAGGGCATCATTGACGGCGTAGGACATTTGGGGGCTCCGATGGCTGTCGCGACCTTAGCTGGTCAGCCGCCGGATTGGAAAGGCTTCGGCGGTGCAAGCAACAGATTATTCGGGCGGCCATTTCTGCGCCCAATGATTTGCGTCACTCGTCGCAATCTCAGGTAACCCTCACGAGAATCGCAGCGCGACGGTTCTCGCAACGCTTCAGCGCTTCATCATGAGAAAACCATTTGGCAGCCGGATCGCTTGCGCGATCCAGTCCTTCCTGCACTTTGCGCAAGAACCACTGGTCGTAGGTTTCTTCTTGACTGTGTTTTGGCGGCGGCGCGTCTCGGACATCGGAAATCTCATTTCTATCGTCGAGAAGAGGACGGTGCAAAAATAGCGATTTTCGATTGCTACCGAAGTTGGTTCGAAGCGCAAGTGTCACTTCAGCGGCCGCCTCTGCGACGAATGCAGGATGCGGAGGACGACGATCTCCTCTTCACGGACCGAGTAAACGGCAATGTAGGATGTACCCGCGAGCACCATCTCTCGTGTGCCTGCAATCCGACCGGCTTTCCAACCTGTCGGAAATGTCTTCAGCAATTTGACTCGTGTTTCAATCTCATCGCGGACCTCCAAGGCCGCGACCGGATTTCTTTCAGCGATGTATTCGGTAATATTTTCGATATCTGCTTCGGCGTCAGAAGACCAGCGAAGCTCTGTCACTCAGGCTTCCGGGCAGCGGCCAGCAACGCGGCTCGTTTTTCCCGCCAGCGAGCATCGTGCTCTTCCTCGCTGATCAGAACTGCGGACCCGTCCTTCAATCTGGCAATCGTTTTCTCGACTTCCGCGCGGAACCATTCATCGTGGCCGCTCGGAGCATCATCCGATGAAAGCGCAGTGGATATCTTTGAATGTGTGGCCATGATGATCACATACCTTTACTTGCGTGATCATAGGCCATTTTACCGAAATCCTCAACTCGACTGCTCGGCAGATATTGCTCTTAAACCCCGAAAACCGAGGATAAGAATATACTTATTCCGCCCTTGTCGGATTTCTGTTCCTTCACTTTTGCCACGCTATGAAAGATAGTGCAGCCTCTCGAAAGGGTGTGTGTATGTCAAATCGCGACGATCAGCTGTCTGTCTTTCCGGCCTTTTTCCGCGTCGAAGGGAGAAATGTCGCCGTGATCGGCAATGGCGATGAGGCGCTGGCCAAGGTGCGGCTGTTGATGAACACGCGCGCCAAGATCACGCTGATTGCCGATCGGCCAGAAGCCGCGTTGATGATGTTGGTGATCCAGCAGGATATCCGCCATGTCGCGCGCGCTTTCGAGGCCAGCCTGATCGAAGACACGCAATTGGTCTTTGCCGCCACCGGCGACCACGAAGCGGACCGTGATATCGCTGAAGTGGCGCGGGGACTAAAAATCCCGGTCAATGCCGTCGATCAGCCCGAACAATGTGATTTCCTTACGCCTGCCATCGTCAACCGTGCGCCCGTCGCCGTGGCAATCGGCACGGAAGGGGCAGGGCCGGTGCTGGCGCAGATGATTCGCGCCCAGATCGACCAGATTCTCTCGCCGTCGCTCGGTCCGCTGGCGCGGCTGGCAGTGCTCTACCGCGACGCCGTCGACCATGTCTTGCCAAAGGGCGTCACCCGCCGCGTTTTCTGGCGGCGGTTCTTTTCCGGTGAGGTCGCGGATGCTGTCAGCCTCGGTCGTATGGCCGAAGCCGAGCGTGAAGCGACGCGGCTTCTCAACACCATGGACGCGGTCAAGGGCCATGTCTGGTTGGTTGGCGCCGGCCCCGGTGCCGAGGACCTGCTCACGCTGCGCGCCCAGCGGGCGATGATGGAGGCGGATGCCATCGTCTACGACGCGCTCGTGCCGCAGTCGATCGTCGAGATGGGCCGCCGCGACGCAGATCGCATCCCCGTCGGCAAGCGCAAGGGCTGCCATTCCAAATCACAGGAAGAAATCAACGATCTGCTGGTCACGCTCGGCAGTGCCGGAAAGCGCGTCGTGCGGCTGAAATCCGGCGATCCGCTGATTTTTGGTCGCGCCGCCGAGGAAATGACGGCGCTCCGTGGAGCCGGCGTCAGCTATGAGATCGTGCCGGGCATCACCTCCGCCTTCGCCGCCGCCGCCGATTTCGAACTGCCGCTGACGCTGCGTGGCGTCGCCTCGTCGCTGATCTTTACCACCGGCCATGACCTGACCGGAGACGTGCTGCCGGATTGGGCCAGCCTTGCCATTTCCGGTGCTACGATTGCCGTCTATATGGGACGCACGGTCGCGGCCTCCGTGGCAGGCCGTCTGATCGGCGCCGGCCTGCCGGGCGACACCACTGTTGCCGTGATCGAAAATGCCAGCCGCCGCGACCGGCGCATGCTGCACGGCGTGCTCGCCGACCTGCCGGGTCTCGATGGCCGCGATGATCTGACCGGGCCGGTCATGGTGATTATTGGTGACGCCGTGGCGGGCGCCAACCTTGACAATTCGGAGCCATTGCTTTCAAGGCAATCCGAGCCCGCCGAGACTTCCGGAGTTTGATATGGCCCTGCAGATTTTGACCGCCAACCGGCTGACGGATGGCATTGCCGTCTGGTACGATGTTGACGGTCGATGGAACGAAAGTATAGCCCGTGCCCAGATCGCCCATACCAAGGAGGATGTGGAGCGGCTTGAGGCAATCGGCAAGAAAGCTTTCGCCGACAATGTCGTGCTCGACGTCAATCTGATCGACGTCGAGGTGAATAATGGCTTCATCCGGCCGCTTCGGCTGCGCGAACGCATCCGCGCCGAGGGGCCGACGATCGATTACGTGATCTGACGGCGTCCGCGCCGGCAAACGAATGCACTGAGGACAGAGTGTAATGTACCGCTACGATGAATTCGATCATGCCTTTGTCGCCGGTCGTGTCGCGCAATTCCGCGACCAGGTGGAGCGACGCCTCGCCGGCGAAATCGCCGAGGATGCCTTCCGGCCGCTCCGCCTGATGAACGGCGTCTACCTGCAGCTCCATGCCTATATGCTGCGCATCGCCATCCCTTATGGCACGCTGAATTCGAAGCAGATGCACATGCTGGCGCATATCGCGCGCAAATATGACCGCAGCTATGGCCACTTCACCACGCGCCAGAACATCCAGTTCAACTGGCCGCGGCTGGAAGATACCCCTGATATCCTTGCCGATCTGGCATCGGTCGAAATGCACGCCATCCAGACCTCAGGCAACTGCATCCGCAATGTCACGGCCGATCACTTCGCCGGCGCTGCTGCCGACGAGGCTGCCGACCCGCGCCCCTACGCCGAAATCCTGCGTCAGTGGTCGTCGGTGCATCCGGAATTCACTTTCCTGCCGCGCAAGTTCAAGATTGCCGTCACCGGCGCCGATTATGATCGTGCCGCGATCCAGGTGCACGACATTGGCCTGCACCTGAAGAAGAACGACAAGGGCGAGATTGGGTTCGACGTCTATGTCGGTGGCGGCCAGGGCCGTACGCCGATGGTGGCGAAGAAGATCCGCGAATTCCTACCGGAAGAGGATCTGCTGTCCTACATCACCGCGATCATGCGGGTATATAACCTCTACGGTCGCCGCGACAACAAGTACAAAGCGCGCATCAAGATTCTCGTCCATGAGACCGGCGTCGAAAAGCTCTCGGCCGAGATCGAGGAAGAATTCAAGACGCTCAAGAATGGCGAACTGACGCTGCCGGAAGCCGATGTCGAGAAGATTTGCAGCTATTTCGCTCTGCCGGACCTGCCCGAACGCGCGGAAGGCTGGGCAAACCTGGCGGCCTGGAAGAAGGCTGACCCGGATTTCGCCCGCTGGGTGGATTTGAACGTCAAGCCGCACAAGAACCCGGATTACGGCATGGTGACGATCTCGCTGAAGCCGATCGGCGGCATTCCCGGTGATGCCAGCGATCGGCAGATGGACCTGATCGCTGATCTCGCCGCAGAATATGCCTTCGACGAAATCCGCATCAGCCACGAGCAGAATGTCATCTTCCCGCATGTGGCGCTGGCCGATCTCGAACCGCTCTACCGCGCTCTGCAGCCTGCCAATCTGGCGACTGCCAACAACAACCTGATCACAGACATCATTGCCTGTCCTGGCCTGGACTATTGCGCCTTGGCGAATGCCCGCGCGATCCCGGTGGCGCAGGAAATTTCCGAGCGCTTCGGTTCGCCCGAGCGGCAGGCCGAAATCGGTGAGTTGAAGATCAAGATCTCCGGCTGCATCAATGCCTGCGGCCATCACCATGTCGGCCATATCGGGCTTCTGGGTGTCGAGAAGAAGGGCACGGAACTCTACCAGATCACGCTCGGTGGCTCGGCCGACAACGAGACATCGATCGGCGAAATCATCGGCCGCGGTTTCGAGCCGGAAAAGGTGACGGATGCGGTCGAGGTCGTGGTCGATACCTATCTTGGCTTGCGCCTGTCGTCCGAGGAGACTTTCCTTCAAGCCTATCGCCGTGTCGGCCCCCAGCCGTTCAAGGTCGCCCTCTATGGCGGCAATGCCGCTGAAGCCGCTTGAGACCGGAGCCCATAATGACCAGAATTTGGAATGAATCCGGTTTTGTCAGCGACGATCCCTGGGTGGTCGAGACCGAGGAAAACAAGGCTGGCGTCAACGAAAAGCCGATTCTGTCGCTCGATGCGTTCATCGAAAAAGCCAAGGCCGGGGAAACCGCTCTCGGCGTGCTGATCAAGCCGGCCGATAATGTCAGGGACCTTGCGCCTTACCTCGATAACATCGCCATCGTTGCCGCCTCCTTTCCGGCCTTCAACGATGGCCGCGCCTTCAGCCATGCCTCGATCCTGCGCGAGCAGCTTGGCTACAAGGGCGAATTGCGCGCGGTGGGCGACGTGCTGATCGACCCGATTCCGCTGATGCTGCGCGTCGGCATCACCAGCTTCGCCGTCACCAATCCGGTGGCGCTCAAGCGGCTGGAAGAGGGAAAGCTGCCGGGCATCACCAACCATTACCAGCCGACCGCACGGCCGTCGCAGAACCCGCATTCCTACAGCTGGCGGCGGGTTTCGTAAAATCCGCGTGGCGCCGTCAGTCTATCTGCCCGACGCCATCCCGGCTTGTTCTGAAGATGCCCAATAGTCGCGCGACAAGTCGTTGCGCGATTTCGCCTATTTGGCAGATTTCTTCTTTGAATTCTTCTTTTTCATGAATTCATCCACCGCGAATGTATCGACGAATTGCAGATATTCAATGATGAGGTCATCCTTGAATGTCAGTTTATCGACCACCTGGGTGTCTGCTATCTTGGAACCATCAGGAATATAGATGACGTCACCGCGGCGGTGCACGTAGATCGTATCTTTACTCTGGTGTTGGGTGATGATCTTGAGCTGGCTGAGATCCCAGGCCGCAAACAGCATTGTTGCCGCTTGTTCAATTTCCTCTTTTCCTACCCATCGTTTGGTGAGCGCATCGAGCTTGTCTGTGCCGACGATCTGGAATGTACAGTCCGGATGAACGTAACTGAGGTGCTTTTCTTGCTCGGATTTGGCCCGCGCATCATAGAATTTCCTCAGCACTTTCTTATTGCCCATTGGAAGCCTCCCCATTTGATGACAGGAAATGTGCGCGCAATTTTCGCGGGTCGCAACTATGAACATTGTGCGACCTGATGAAATCGGCACGCCTATGCGAAGTGATGCACACAGGTCAGGGGAGCAAAACTCTCTTCAGGGGCAAATTCATTCGTACACAAACAATTTTCTGGAAATCCTCGTCATTTCGGCGTATAGTCGAATGCGTGAATTCATGGATATTCAAAAGCCTATTCCGCGTGGCTTCACGGCATTGGAAACCGATGCCTTCAATATCCATCGCCGATGTAATATCTGCCTAGTTCGAAATTGCACATGCTGAGGAATCAGGACTTCATGAACGCGCCCGCTCTGAACAAGGAAATCATCTCCGCTGCCATCCCGGCCGGTGTCTATGCCGAAACGGTCACGGCTGTGCAGCATTATACCGACCGCCTGTTCCGTTTCCGGATGACCCGGCCGGCGGATTTCCGTTTCCGTTCGGGCGAGTTCGCGATGATCGGCCTGATGGTCGAGGGCAAGCCGATCTACCGCGCCTATTCGGTCGCCAGCCCCGCCTGGGACGAGGAACTGGAATTCTTCTCGATCAAGGTTCCGGATGGCCCGCTCACCAGCCACCTACAGAGCATCCAGGTCGGCGACACTGTGCTGATGCGCAAGAAGCCGACAGGCACATTGGTCAATGACGCGCTGCTGCCGGGCAAGCGGGTCTATATGTTCTCTACCGGCACCGGCATTGCGCCCTTCGCCAGCCTGATCCGCGACCCGGAGACCTACGAAAAGTTCGACGAGGTCATTCTTTGCCATACCTGCCGCGACGTCGCGGAGCTGCAATATGGCTTCGACCTTGTCGAGGAAATCCGCAATCACGAATTCCTGTCTGAAATCGTCGGCGACAAACTGAAGCATTATGCGACCGTGACCCGCGACCCGAGCTATCCGCACCAGGGCCGCATCACCGACAATATCCGCTCCGGCAAGCTGTTCACCGATCTCGGTGTGCCGCCGCTCAATCCGGAAACCGACCGCGGCATGATCTGCGGCTCGGCGGCGATGCTGAAGGAAACCAAGCAACTGATGATCGACGCCGGCCTGGAAGAGGGTGCCAACAGCAGGCCCGGCCAGTTCGTCATCGAACGCGCCTTCGTCGACTAAAAGCCCCTATCACCGCTCGGTGACGGCGCCTGTCGCGGCCATGCCGCAGACCAGCGCCGTCATTTCTTTTTCGGCCGCCTCGGCATCGCCGGAGAGCAGGGCGCGGATCTCCCGCACATGCAATTCGACCGCTTGCTCCAGCGTCTGCTGCGTGGCGCCGGCGAACCAATAACGCCGTGAATGTGTCTGCAGCGATGCCAGGGCCTGTGCGATAAATGGATTGGGACAATTCTCTTCGAGGATTTCGTCGAAAATCTTATCGGCGCTCAGAAATCCTTCTTGGTCGCCGGTGACCGAGCACTCCGTCATATGCTTGGCACAGTCTATCAGTTTTTCGCGCGCTTCCGGCAAGATGTGGCCGGCCATCAGCCGCGCCGCGAGCGGTTCGAGCTGCCGGCGTGTCTCCATAATCATCGCTGGTGCAGCCGGATCGAGCGCGGTGATCATTAGCCCCGCACGTGGACGCACGGCTATCAGGCCCTGCCATTCGAGCTTCTGGATCGCCTCCCGCACGGGCGTGCGGCCAAGTGCGGCCAGTGCGATCAACTGCTTCTCCGTCACCAGCGAGCCGGGCGCCAGCTTCAGCGTCACAATCAGGCTTTCGAGCCTGCGATAGGCGAGGCGGCTATGAGATTCCACGGCTTCGGGCATGATTTTTACCAAATTGATATATCAGAGGATCACGTGTCGCAAACAGGCCAGATGTATAGTTGATATATCAGCGGGCATTTCAAATGGATAGAGACGTCGCCGACGACGCTATCAAATGTCACAGGTTTGAGTGTTCAGCTCGATTTAGACGTCAGTCGAGAACTGTTCGGCAAGAATGCGGTCGGACCATGAATGGTCGGGATCGGAAAGCAGCTTGGCGGCCCGTCCCAAGGATTGGGTGATCGTCACCTCGATCACCGACTTGATCTCCGTATTGTCGGCCACCGCATTGACCGGCCGCTTGACCGGTTCGAGCACGAAAATCTCCACTTTGACCTTGTCGGGCAACAATGCCCCGCGCCAGCGCCGCGGCCGGAAGGCGCTGATCGGCGTCAGCGCCAGAAGCGGTGCCTCGAGCGGCAGGATCGGCCCATGGGCGGAAAAATTATAAGCCGTCGATCCGGCCGGCGTCGACAGCAGCAGCCCGTCGCAGATCAGTTCCGGCAGGCGCTCATGGCCGTCGATGACGACGCGCAGCTTGGCCGCCTGGTAGGACTGACGGAACAGCGACACTTCATTGATCGCATAGGCGATGGCGCTATTGCCGTCGGCGTCGAGCGTCTGCATCTTCAACGGCCTGATGGAGTTCTCGACGGCGACGGCGATGCGGTCGAGCAGCTTTGCGCTCGAATATTTATTCATCAGGAAGCCGACCGAGCCGCGGTTCATGCCATAGACGAGCTTGCCCGTGTTCATCGACGAATGCAGCGTCTGCAGCACGAAGCCGTCGCCGCCGAGCGCCACGATCACCTCGGCATCCTCCGGCGCGACATTCTCATAGAGCCCCATCAGTTCCTCGCGCGCCGCCTGGGCTTCATCGGCGGTGGAGGCAACAAAGGCAACGGAATTGAAGGTTCGGGGCATGGATCTTCGCTTGCTGCACTCTGGGACGCCTAAATGAGCTTGGTTTCCAGATATTTGCAAGCTCGCCCGGCAAAATGATGCTGGTTTTTGACAGGCGTTTGACGCCGGACGACGTTTGCAGCAAAAGACCGCGTGGCCATGCATGCCAGAGTGGGCTGAGCAGGTTCCGGAAAAATGTCCAAAGGTTTTCCGACAAGAACCTGCGACAAAGCAAAAGACCAGGCGGATGAATCCTCGGCTTGCCGACGAAAGTCTGCTTAGGAAATATGAGGTTATCAAATGCGGCATATCCTGATCGTGGGGATCGGTTCCGGCAATCCGGAGCACATGACCGTGCAGGCGATCAACGCGCTCAATCGCGCCGACGTGCTGTTCATCCCGA
This sequence comes from Rhizobium sp. P2_G9, assembly GCF_056403475.1. Lineage (NCBI taxonomy): Bacteria > Pseudomonadati > Pseudomonadota > Alphaproteobacteria > Hyphomicrobiales > Rhizobiaceae > Rhizobium > Rhizobium sp. P2_G9. The sequence goes on from NZ_JBFUFK010000028.1 coordinate 103,238, forward strand.
CCAAGGGCTCGAAAAAGGCCGAGCTTGCCGACGTCCGCCGCGATATCATTGCCCGCTATGTCTCTAGCCCGAAGACCCGGGTCGTGGATTATGCCGTGCCCGTGCGCCAGACAGCCGGCCGCAGCTATGGCGAAAGCGTCGATGACTGGCACGCGGCGATCACCGACATCTATTCAGGCCTGTTCCGCGACGAATTGGATGAAAACGGCACCGGCGCCTTTCTGGTCTGGGGCGATCCGATGCTCTATGATTCGACGATCCGCATCATGGATCGGGTAAAGGCTGCGGCGAGGGTGCCGTTCGACTATTCCGTCATTCCCGGCATTACCAGCCTGCAGGCGCTCTGCGCCTCGCACAAGATTCCGCTCAATCTCGTCGGCAAGCCCGTGGAAATCACCACCGGACGCCGGCTCAAGGGCACTTTCCCGGAGCATTGTGAGAGCGTTGCCGTCATGCTCGACGGCCAGCAGGCCTTTCTAGAGATAGACGACCCCGAGGCTTCGATTTACTGGGGCGCCTATCTCGGCACCGAGGACGAGATCGTCATCGCCGGCAAGCTCCCGGAGAAGAAACAGGAAATTCTCGACACCCGCGCCCGCGCCCGCGAGCAGCACGGCTGGATCATGGATATCTACCTGCTGCGCAAGGGTGAGGATTTTGACGATTGATCCGGCGCAAGGCTTCGCTTGCGCATTGAGTTGAAAAGCGGTCTAACGAATCGCCGAGCAGGAATGATAGCTATGCCCAGGCTCGCCCCACAGCCGCCCACCCCTATTCCGGCGCCCGCAGAGCGCCGCGGCGCCTGCCCGACGCTGGCCAAACCTATGCAGACCGGCGACGGCCTGTTGGCGCGCCTCAGGCCTGTCAACAACCGACTAACGCTGGAGCAATTGCGGTTGCTGGCGGAGGCCGCCTCACAATATGGCAATGGTATTGTTGAGATCACCGCGCGCGGCAGTTTGCAGGTGAGGGGGCTTCGCGCGGAGACCGTCGCGCCGTTCGAGGCGGCTGTTCGGGCTTCGGGCATCGATATTTCTACCGGACTTGTCGAAACGCCGCCGCTTGCGGGGATGGACTCGGACGAGTTGGTCGACATGCGGCCGGTTGCCGAGGCGCTGCGCCGGAGCGTCGAGGAGCACGTTCCGCCTCTGGCGCTGGCGCCGAAGCTGGCGATTACCCTGGATGGCGGCGGGATGTTTCACCTCGGCGGTGTCTCGGCGGACGTGAAGGCTGAGGCGTTCTTGCACAGGGATGGGGATAAGATCGAATTTCTGCTCTTCGTCGGTGGACGTGTGTTCGGTGTCGTCACGCAGGATGGGCTTGTTGGGACGATTGTCGACATTCTCAATAGGATCGCGGCGATCGGGCCAGCGGCGCGTGGGAAAGACGTGCGGTTTTCGGAGATCGAGAGACCTGCCCTTAAGTCAACGGAAGCCCCATTGGTCGGTATTTTCCCGCTTATGGTAGATGTAAGCGCTTGTGGCTCACCCCCCTCTGTCCTGCCGGACATCTCCCCCTCAAGGAGGGAGATCGGGTGGGGCGCGGACATCGCGTCATTGAAACGTCCCGGAGAAACAGGAGCGACACCTGAGGATCAGAAGACTTCCATTAGGCAAYTGATTGGCAAGACAAGTGTTCTCGACCAGCAAGAGTTTGCCCCAACTGCTTCGGCAGCCGTAGTTGTTGAGGGCGCCGCTAGCCAATCTCCCCCCTTGAGGGGGAGATGTCCGGCAGGACAGAGGGGGGTATCACTCGACAACACCGAAGCGGAACTCTCCGAGCAAAGCCCTGAAGCCAATTTCGCCCTCGGCCTAGCCTTCCCCTACAGCCAGGCAACCACAGACACGCTCATCGCCCTGACGGATGCAGCACAGGCCCACAGCGCCGCGGAAATCCGCCTCTCCCCCAACCACGGCCTCTTCCTCACAGGCCTCACGCAACGTGAAGCATCCCAACTCCAACAACATGCCGTAGCGTCAGGCTTCGTCACCAGCCCGCACGACCCGCGCCGCGCCATCGCCCTCTGCGCCGGTGCACTCGGCTGCGCCTCGGCCTTCTACGACACACACACGCTCGCCGCAAAAATCCTCTCCCACGCCCCGGACCTGCTCGACGGCTCCATCGCCCTCCATCTCTCCGGCTGTGCCAAGGGCTGTGCCCATCCGGCCGCCGCCCCGCTCGCTTTTGTTGGTGCGCGGGAAGGCTATAGCCTTGTCGTAAATGGCGCGGCTTCCGGTCAACCCGCAACCTATATTGCGGAAAACGACATCGATGCCGCACTTCAGCGCTTGCAAGCGCTCGTGCGGCAAAGCAAAGAGAGCGGCGAAACGGCGCATGCCTGCCTTGATCGGCTAGGCGAGCGTGCCATTGCCGCTGCTCTGCAACTGGACAGGACATGATCGAATACGACTATATCCGCGATGGAAATGCGATCTACGAGCAATCCTTCGCCATCATCCGTAGCGAAGCCGACCTTTCGCGTTTCAACGAGGCTGAAGCCGATGTGGCGGTCCGCATGATCCATGCAGCCGGATCGGTCGAGGCGGTGGGTCATTTCGAGTTTTCGCCCGATTTCGTCGCGTCGGCCAGCACCGCCTTGAAAAATGGCGCCCCGATCTTCTGCGATGCACAGATGGTCGTCCATGGCGTCACCGCCGCCCGCCTGCCGGCAAATAACGAGGTGATCTGCACGCTGCGCGACCCGAAGACATCGGAGATTGCCAATGAGATTGGCAATACCCGCTCCGCCGCCGCGATCCGGCTCTGGGGTGAGCGGATGGCCGGCTCGGTCGTGGCGATCGGCAACGCACCAACCGCGCTCTTCTACCTGCTCGAACTCCTGCGTGACGGCGCGCCGAAACCGGCAGCGATCCTTGGCATGCCCGTGGGTTTCGTCGGCGCCGCCGAATCCAAGGCGGCGCTTGCCGAACAATCCTACGGCGTACCCTATGCCATCGTCCGCGGCAGGCTGGGCGGCAGCGCCATGACGGCCGCGGCCCTCAATTCACTTGCGAGGCCCGGCCTGTGAGCGACACGAAGATTGGAAAACTGATCGGCGTCGGCACCGGTCCCGGCGATCCGGACCTGCTCACCGTCAAGGCGGTGAAGGCCATCCAGAGCGCCGATGTGCTCGGCTGGTTTGCCAAGGAAGGCAAGCGTGGCAATGGCCGCGGCATTGTCGACGGCCTCGTGCCGGAGACGACGATCGAACTGCCGCTCTACTATCCGGTGACGACCGAGATCCACCGCGCCAAGCCGGAATATGTCCATCAGGTCACTGCCTTTTACGAGGAGTCGAGCGCTGCGATTGCGGCGCATATCGAAGCAGGCCGCACCGTTGCCGTGCTCTCGGAAGGCGATCCGCTCTTCTACGGCTCCTACATGCATCTGCATGTGCGGCTCTCCCAGCGCTATCCGACCGAGGTCATTCCAGGCGTCACGGCCATGTCCGGCTGCTGGTCGCAAGCGCAATTGCCGATCGTCCAGGGCGACGATGTCCTCTCCGTCCTGCCCGGCACGATGGACGAGCACGAACTCGTCCGCCGCCTGCGTGACACGGAAGCCGCGGTGATCATGAAGGTTGGCCGCAACCTGCCGAAGATCCGCCGGGCGCTGGCCGAAGCCGGCCGCATCAATGATGCCCACTATGTCGAACGCGGCACCATGGCCAACACCTGGATGACGCCGCTCGCCAGCAAGTCCAATGACGAGGCGCCGTATTTCTCGATCGTGCTCGTGCCGGGCTGGAAGACCAAGCCATGACCGGCACGCTTTACGTGATCGGCACCGGCCCCGGCAATCCCGAGCAGATGACGCCGGAAGCGTCGCATACGGTCGAGAAAGCCACCGAGTTCTTCGGCTATTTCCCCTATCTCGATCGCCTGTCACTGCGAGGTGACCAGATAAAAGTCGCCTCCGACAATCGCGAGGAACTGGATCGTGCCAATGCCGCGCTGACGCGCGCTGCCGCTGGCGTGTCCGTCGCCGTCGTTTCCGGCGGCGATCCCGGGGTCTTCGCCATGGCGGCGGCCGTCTGCGAGGCGATCGAAAAGGGGCCGGCAGAATGGCGAGACATCGATATCGTGGTGACGCCGGGCGTGACGGCCATGCTCGCGGTTGCGGCCCGCGCCGGCGCGCCGCTCGGCCATGATTTCTGCGCCATGTCGCTCTCCGACAACCTGAAGCCCTGGGAGATCATCACCAAAAGGCTGAGGCTTGCCGCAGAGGCCGGGCTGGTGATCGCGCTCTATAATCCGATCAGCAAGGCGCGGCCCTGGCAATTGGGCAAAGCCTTCGACGTGCTGCGTGAAACCCTGCCGTCGACCGTGCCGGTGATCTTCGGCCGCGCCGCCGGCCGTCCGGACGAACGGATCGTCGTCAAGCCGCTGGGCGAAGCCGATGCCGGACTTGCGGATATGGCGACCTGTGTCATCATCGGCTCGCCGGAAACGCGCATCATCGACCGCGGCGAAAGACCCGGCCTTGTCTACACGCCGCGTTCCCTTTCGGGCGACAGCAAGTGAACGATCGTTTCGAGCGCAGTCCTGGCATCATGCACGGTCTGGAGACCGGCTGCTGGTTGCCGCTCGACGATAATTACGGCAATGCCGAGCGCCCGGGCCGCCTCGATCTTGGCATAGGTCGCGGAGCCGCCGCTGTTCTTGGTGACCAGCGTGTCTATCCGGTTCTGCCGGAAGAGCTCGGTTTCGTCCTCCACCGTGAACGGGCCGCTCGCCAGGATATAGTCAGCCTGCGGCACCGAAAGCGCCGGCTCGACCGGATCGACGCTGCGCACCAGGTAATCGTGCTGCGGCGCCGCCGAAAAATGATGCGCCTCCTGCCGGCCGATCGACAGGAAGACGCGGCGCGGTGTCTCGCCCAGGGCCACGACTGCGGCTTCGATCGAGCCGACCGAGATCCAGCGGTCATCCGCCTGCCGCACCCAGCCGGGGCGGCAGAGCGCGAAAATCGGCACATCGGCAGTACGGGCGGCTTGCGCCGCATTGGCCGAAATCCGGTTGGCGAACGGATGGGTCGCGTCGACGATAAGGTCGATCTTTTCGTTTCGCATGTAGTCCGCCAGCCCCACAGCGCCGCCGAAACCGCCGATGCGGGTCGGCACGGGCAGGGGCTTCGGCGCTTCCGTGCGGCCAGCAAGCGAAACCACCGTATCCAATTCCGGCCGTCCGGCCAGCAATTCACACAGGCCGCGTGCTTCCGTCGTGCCACCCAGGATGAGGATTCGCTTTCTCGCCATGCCTGATCTGTCGAACCCTTCTCATGCAAAACACCGCTGGCTGACGATCATCGGCCTCGGCGAGGACGGTATAGCGGGCCTCGGCGACGAGGCCAAGCGGCACATTGCCGAGGCCGAATTCGTCTTCGGCGGCAAACGGCATCTGGAACTGGCGGGATCGCTGATCAGGGGGCAAGCCGAGAGCTGGCTTTCACCGATCGAAGGCTCGGTCGCGCGCATCAAGGCGCTGAGCGGGCGAGGGGTTGTGGTGCTGGCATCCGGCGATCCGTTCTTTTTCGGCATGGGCGCCACGCTGTCGCGCAGCGTCGATCCCTTGGAAATGCTGACGCTTCCCGCACCGTCCGCCTTCAGCCTGGCGGCCTCGCGACTGGGCTGGCCGCTGCAGGATGTAACGACGGTATCGCTGCATGGCCGACCGCTTGATCTCATCCGTCCATACCTGCAGCCATGTGCGCGCATCCTTGCTTTGACCTCGGACGAGAAGGGACCGGCCCAACTTGCCGAACTGCTGACGAAGAGCGGTTTCGGCCCGTCGTTGCTCGTGGTGCTGGAGGCCTTGGGCGGTGCTTCGGAGCGCGTCGCGCGCCACGTCGCATCCGAATTCGCGCTCGCGTCTGTAAACCCGCTCAATGTCTGTGCCATCGAGGTCGAAGCCGTCCCAGATGCGCGCATCCTGCCACTGGCTCCCGGGCTAGATGATGGCCTTTTCGAACACGACGGCCAGATCACCAAGCGTGAGGTCCGGGCGCTGACGCTCTCGGCGCTCGCACCACGCAAGGGCGAACTGCTCTGGGATATCGGCGCCGGCTCCGGTTCGATCGCCATCGAATGGATGCTCCGCCACCCGGCCATGCGCGCCGTCGCCATCGAGGGCCATGCCGAGCGCGCTGCCCGCATCCGTCGCAATGCCGACAATTTCGGCGTGCCGGGCCTCGTCGTGATCGACGGTACAGCGCCCGACGCGCTGGCTGGATTGCCGACGCCTGACGCAATCTTCATCGGCGGCGGCGGCAGTGAAGCCGGCGTCATGGAGGCCGCCATAGCCGCGCTCCGGTCGGGCGGCCGGCTGGTCGCCAATGCCGTGACGACCGAAATGGAAGCCGTGCTGCTCAAGCAACATGCTGCGCGCGGCGGCAGCCTCATCCGCATCGATATCGCCCGCGCCAGCCCCGTCGGCACCATGACCGGCTGGCGACCGGCCATGCCGGTGACGCAATGGTCCTGGGTAAAGCCCGAATAGGAAACGACAATGACCGTTCATTTCATTGGCGCCGGTCCCGGCGCCGCCGACCTGATCACCGTGCGCGGTGCCAAGCTGATTTCAGAATGCCCGGTCTGCCTCTATGCCGGCTCGATCGTCTCGCCGGAATTGCTTGGCTACTGCCCCGAAGGCGCCCGGATCGTTGACACCGCACCAATGTCGCTCGACGAGATCGAAGCGGAATATCTTCGCGCCGCCGCCGACGGTCGTGATATTGCACGCCTGCATTCCGGAGACCTTTCCGTTTGGAGTGCTGTCGCCGAACAGATCCGCCGGCTCGAAAAGCATGGCATTGCCTATACGATGACGCCGGGCGTGCCATCCTTTGCCGCCGCCGCGGCGGCACTCCGCCGCGAGCTGACCATTCCCTCGGTCGCCCAGAGCCTGGTTTTGACGCGTGTCTCCGGCCGCGCCTCGCCGATGCCGGAGAAGGAGACGCTTGCCAATTTCGGCCAGAGCGGTGCGACGCTCGCCATCCATCTCGCCATCCACGCTCTGCCGCAGGTGGTCGCCGAACTGACGCCGCTCTACGGCGCCGATTGCCCCGTCGCCATCGTCGTCAAGGCAAGCTGGCCGGACGAGCGCATTGTCCGCGGCACGCTTTCCACCATCGAGGCAAAAGTCGCCGAAGAACCGATCGAGCGCACCGCGCTGATCTTCGTCGGCCCCGGCCTGGCGGCCGAGGATTTTCGCGAGAGCTCGCTCTACGACCCTGGCTACCAGCGGCGGTTCCGAGGCCGAACCACGTTCTGACGGATCAATCCGCTTCGACCATGCGCGTCAAATGCCCGTCTGATCCGAAGCCGACAAAGCCGCCGTCCTTGAGCTGGTAGATGCGGCTGCAGGTCTTGAGGAAGCAGATCCTATCGCCGTCATCGCGCATCTCTTCGTGAAAGGTGCTGTCGTCGGCCGTCACGGTGGCCATCGACAATGAATATTGTTCGACTGTCACCTGGCCATAGGCGCCGGTGACGATGAAGGTCCTGTTGTTGAGCTCAGAGAGCGAGACCAGCCGTGCGCCGCCGTCCAGCGCATCCTGTTCGGTTGCCACCGACCGGCTGTCGGTCTTTGAGGCCGGGATCGACGTGTCGCATTGCATCGTCCTCGGCTGTTCCAGAAACGTATCGAGGCAGCCACCATAGATATAGTCGAACTGCGGCATCCAGCCACCGCCATGGCCGAGGAAGCCGGGAGGCTGGTCGATCACCATCGCGGCGACATGATTGGCGGCAAATGTATCGCGCGTCACTGGCCCGCGGCCGCCGGGGTCGAAGCCGTCGTCCTTGAAGAAGATCGCTGCCGTCGGCACGCGGATTGTCTTGATATTGGCTTCATACTCGGTCTTGTTGAGGATGAAATAGCTGTTCGGCTTGCCCTGCCAGACGCTGGTGCCGTAATTTGCCGGCGCGGTGAGCAGCAGCGCATCGATATGCTTCTCGGCACCATTCTGCTTTGCAGCCACAACGGTGATCCAGGCACCCCAGGACTGACCGGCGACGATGACCTTCTTGTAGCCCAGGGCGTGCAGCTCATCGACGCGCTGCATCAGGTACATGGCTGAGCCGGGGATGGCATTGAGCGAATAGGGCTCGGCATTGGGGAATTTCGCCGCGATCACATCCCAGCCCGAATGGGTGTTGAGGCCATAGACATAAGGGTAGGTCGCGAGATAGTCGTCGCGGGTGCGATTGTAGCTGTCGAGCCCGTTGATGAAATAGATCACCCCCTTGGCCTCGGCCGGCCCCTTGTTCTTGACCTTGAGCGGTACATATTCGGTCAGCTTGATCGGTGTCACCGGCGGCTGGCGAACGGCCGTCGCCCCCGATTCTCCCTTTTTGCTGCTGGTGGCGACCGGGTGCACCTTGATCGCCTCGCCCGATCCGGTTTCGGCAAAGGCCTGCCCGAAGGCGGACAGCGTGGCCAGCAACAATACAAGACCAAATTTCGGCAGTCGCATCGCGAACCCTCCAAATTTCATCCATTGCTGAAATTACGTTTCTGCCCGCGGATTCCAAGGTCCCCGTTTTGAAATTCCTCTGACGCCAGCCGTTGGGAAAAGGCGCTGAGCAAGTCGCCGCCGACAACGGCCTCAAGCCGCATTGCCCATCGGGTGCCGTAGCGATGCGTTTTTTTGCTTTACACAACATCGAAATGTGCTAACTCGGTCGCCGCTGCCCTTATAGCTCAGTTGGTAGAGCATCTGATTTGTAATCAGAGGGTCGGGAGTTCGAGTCTCTCTGGGGGCACCATTATTTCACCGAGATTTCCACCGGTTTGAGGCTCGTTTAGCCGCTCTTAGGCGCCCTTGCATGTTGAATCGGCGTTGCGACGAACTTCCCGAGATTTCCAGCCATTTCAAACTGCGCGCGGCGAATCCGTGCAACATGGAATGCAACATGGAAAGGTCCATTGGGTAGCGGCCGAAGGCCCTATTCGCCAGCATATGCGCCTTGCTTGATGTAGGCATCGGACACACAGCGTCGGATGCCAGCCAAGATGCTCGTCGCCTCGCCCTTTGTCGCATAGGCGCCTAACACAAAGCTGATGAAACCCGGCTGAAAGCCAAACTTGACGCTGAAGTCATTGAAAGTTTTGAAGCCGTGACCATACCTTGACTTCACCCGTAAGGTGCAATTCATTGCGGATATCGACCCACCCCGATCACAGAGTTCCTATGAAGCCGCCACCGCTTGTCGATCCCGATCAGACCCTTTCAGACGGCTATCGGATTACACTCCCCTTTCCGATGGCACGTCGCGTCGAGGACGATTCGATTGTATTCTGGCATACGCCCATGGGGCTCACTTACTGGATTAGATCGCTTGAGCGCGGCAATCAGGATGATCCTGTCGAACGCTGGCAGGACATCAGGCCGGTAGATGGCTGTGACGAGATCGTCGAGCGCGATGACAACGTCACGCGGTACGGGTTTCGGCTCGAAGAGAAGAGCGATGACAACCGGCAGGCGGCTTTTTATGGCTTTGTCGCCGGCCCTGCGAGAGAAGTCTGGATTTCAGCCTACTTCGATGAAGAAGAAGCGTTTCCTGCCGTTCTTGAAACATGGCGGAGCATTCGCCCCGGCCCACCCCGGCTGAACTGATCACACCTCGCAAGCCTTCGTGATCTTGCCGGATTCTCGCTCATGGGGCGCGGCGCTCGCCTTCATGCGGACGGCCTCGACAGTCTCGCTCTGGCTTTGGCGGCGGCTTTGTCGAGCTTGATCCGGTCTTTGCCCTGCCCGATTTGATGCCGATACTGCTCGAAAGAATCGGTTTCCACGCTTTCGGGTAGGATCGTTCCGAGTTTACGGTCAACCTCAAATTTCACGACTATGCGGTCGTCGACGAGGATGGTGTAGAAATCCTCGTACTGATCAGGGATCCACCGCAAAGAGTGAAAGACAGCCCCATCTTGGCCAATTTTTCCGAGCGCCGTGATAAGATCATTGTCACGATCAATCTCCGGGACTTCGTCTCGGTCTGTGAGGCGTTGCGGCATGGTAGCGTCTCCGGTTTCTCGGCTCAACCTAACCCTCATTGAGTTACTATGCCAGCGTCTGCCAAGTGGGAGAGTCAGACATGCAATGGCGAAGAGATGAGCCGCCAGTCGGCATCGAGATCGAATATGAGCGTGATGACGGCGTGATCGCGAAAGGTAAGCTCCGACCGGCCGGCGAATTTGGGATCGGCGACATCGCGAGGCCCGGTGTGCGCACGAAGCGCCAGTTTGTGGATGAGGCCGAGGCGAAAATATTCGAAGTCTTGCGTTGGCGCCCGTGCATACCCGGCGGACTCGAGAACGTCGGCGGCTGAAGTTCGCTAAGGTAGCTGCATCACCCAGGCTTGCGAGGCGTGGTTCCGATAGCCGTCCCTGGTTTCGACCGCGTTGTGCAATTCCCTGGGCAGGGCGCCCCGATTCCCGCGCTACAAGAGCGGGCCACGACGATGAGAGGAAGACCATATTGAAAAGTTCGCAGTCCATGTCGCCGGCATGTCTACCGGCAATTGGGATCAGCTGCATCAGATCGCTTAGGTGACCGTATTCGCCTCGGCGGACAGAAAAAAACAGCTTTTCACGACAGACGGAGATGAACCCAATCCATCCGGGAGAATGTATTTTCCGAATATCACTCAGCCCACGGTGGCTGAGTGCACTACCGTGGCCGCCATTCAACGATGAAGTACAGCACCACCCCGACGCAGCAAACGACGATTGTAAGTCCGGCGACCATCTTCTACCCTCACAACGCATGGGATAGCACCGAACTCGTTGAAAATTTCATAATCCGAATATGGATTTACCAAATTGAAGCGAGAACCGGCCTTGCGATATTCGATTCGTCGCCAAACCTCTGGCTGGCGGCCCTAACGCGCGATTTGGCGCCAAGGCTCGCTGAGAGATGTCCGCAATGCGAGCACATGTTTCCCGAAAGTGGTCATTGGTTTCGAGAGACATGCGCGGAAACAAAGAGCCGAAGCGCCGCGAGCAGATCCCGGAGATCGCGATGCGCTTTAATGAACGATATCCTCTCCGGTGTCGACGTCCATGCGCCGTTCTCCTGGAGTCCATTCGCCGGGGTAGAGGCTGAATCTGTGGCCCTCTTCGCCGTCGGCTATCTGGACACGTTGTCCGGCCGACATCTTGCCGAGGATCAGACTGTCGCCCATGACGTGGCCGTGGCCGCTGATCTGGCCGTTGCCGTTCTTGTAGACGTTGATTTCGAATGCGCAATGGCCGATCGAATTGTCGTCGACATAGACCGGGCCTGTCCCGCTGACCGTACGAATTCTATTCATGACGGATCCTCCGTTGTTGAAGGCCGCTCGCATTCCCCCACGTCGGCTCGCAGCCCGAGGCACAGAAGTTTCAAGACCGGCGAAAGCGAATTTCGCAGCCACTAGGGGAAACGCATTGATGCCGCAAATGGATCCATCTGCGATCGAAAGAATCTGCGGGCTTTCGGAGGCAGGCTGTCGTTACAATCTGTGGCCGAATGTGATCGGTAGTTTTTGATATTCCTCAAATCGCAATCGGCACGAATCATCTACACCGAAATTCAAGTTGACCGGGCCAATGTTCTGGCTTCCTCAGCGGCGGGGACGGAAGCCATACTCCTCCCAAGCAGCGGTTTGGTCGACGTGTTGCGTGCGGTGTCAGGCGGGACAACTGCGCGTGAGAATACGGGGCGCGACGGCCGGATGCAGAGTTGCATCCGGCCGCTTTGCGTTTTGGCTTGTGGGAATCGAATTGCTGAGTCGATTCTCAGAGAACCGATTGGATAAAATCGTTGACGTTGCTGGTATAGCTGCTCGACACGCCGAGTTGGCTGTTGATGGCTCTCGGCGACAGCCCCTGCGTCGACACGGTCACCTTGACGCCGAGATTATTGGCCGCCTGGGAAAAGGCATTGGCCTTGGCGCAGGTGTCCTGCCTGCTCTCCGACGAGCAGACCACCAGCATCGGCAAGCCGGATTGGTCGAGCAGATTGGTGGGCGAAGCGTCTTCCCAGAAATCGGAATTGGTGCCGAAGGCGGTGTCATAGACTGTATCGTGACTGCTGGACATGATCGCCGGGATGTTGAGCGCCGGCGTTTCGAGAATGACCGCGCCGGACCAGATCGAGGCGCCCTGGTCGGATGCGAGCGACGGATTGGACGACAGCAATGCAGCCAGATGGCCGCCGGCGCCGCTGCCCATCAAGATCAGCTTGTTCTTGTCGGCACCCCAATTGGTCGCATTCTTCTGGATATTGGCGATCGCCAGCGCCACATCGGCAGCCTGGATCAGCGGATCCTTCTTCGGCAGCAGGCGATAGTTGATCGAGACGAAGACATAGCCCTTGGCAACCCAGTAGCCGGCTTTGTCCAAGGCGACGCCTGCATCCTCCTTGTCGCCGCCCGACCAGGCACCGCCGTGAATCATGGCGATGATCGGCGCATTGCTCGGCGAATCCGGCAGGTAGACGTCATATTTTTGTGCATCATCCAGGCCATAAGGGACATCGACATTCACCGTGGCGTCGCCGACACCCGAATAATCCTGGCGGAAACTGTCTGTCAGCGGCGCCGACTGGAAATCGAACAGAGGGTCGACGGACGTCGCCTGACCGGCAGGCGCGCAGGCAAAAAGTGCGAGCAATGCCGCGGCCGGCAGGCTTGCGGCGGATCTCAGACTCGGCAGCGGGAAACCCATGTTCAACCCTTCCGGTTTCAGATATGGCTTTGGAAACTTGATTAGAATTCTCGATCGGCGCCCTTCGCAACCGCTTCCTGTGGGCATGGTTGCAGCCACGTTTCAGGGAGGAAATGGCATGGTCTCGATGTTCCGGATTGGCACAGAAATGAAACGAATGGCGGTGTTGAGCGGCTTTGCAACCGCTCTGTGGCTCGGCGTCTCAGCTGCGCCGGCCCTGGCGCAGGACGACGAGCAGGGGACCGACGAAGACCAGGTGATGCAGCTTTCCTGCGATGACGGCAGCCAGCTCAGCGCTGCATTCGGCGATTCGAGCGTTACCGTCACACTTGCCGACGGCTCGACGGTGACGCTCAAGCAGAAGGACGACGACAAGGGTTTTCTTTACACGAACGGTAAGTTCACGCTGACCGGCGACGATACGAGCGCCAACTGGACCGTGGGCAAGAAGACGCCGGTGCCCTGTCACTTCAACGAACAGGGCCAGCATCAGCCGCAGCATTTCGACGAGCCGCTCACCGTCGACAACAAGCCACTGCCGAAGGACAAGGACAATCCAGACGCCAATCCGGTGGTCAATTGCTATCGCTTCGTCGGCTTCATGATCAAGGAGGTCGATCTCGGCGAGGTCGGCGCGGAATCGCTGGCCGTGACACAGCCGGATGCGGCTTGCGAACGTGCCGCCGGCAAGGATGAAAAGCCGATCAAGGATGACCTTGCCGGCTATTTCTTTGGGGTCAAAGGCAATCTTGCCTTCTTCCAGGCCTCGGATGGCTTCAACGGCGGCGAACCTTTCGTCGTCTTCGACACCAGGACGATGAAGAAGCTCTTCGACGACAGCTACCAGGGCAACGATTTCGAATCGCTCGACGTCAACGGCACGAACGTGAAGATCAGCTATCGCCGCGTCTTTTCGGCCGATTGCTCGCTTTATCTGGACGGCGGCGCCTGCGCCGAAAAAGTCAAGAAGGAAACCGGCTTGGGCACAGCCGACGCCAAGCTGCCGGATTGTGGGGCGGCTTACGACGCGGAGAAGAAGCGGACGCCGAAATTCGCCAAGGACATCGAGAAGCTGCCGAGCGTGATCGCCTACGAGGCGGAACTCGATTTCGACGGCACGACCAAGACGGTGAAGGCGCTGAAGGGCCAGACGGAGTGCCACGTGCCGGATTGATCGGCGCATTGTCGATGTAGTGAGGGCAGGGCGGCCATTAGGTCGCCCTTTATCTCTTTATTTTCCGAGATGGCTCCGCGCTGCATAGAGCGCAATTGCTGCGGCGTTGGAGACGTTAAGCGATTTGATCGCGCCGGGCATATCGAGGCGGGCGAGTGCCGTGCTGGTGGCGCGGGTCTTCTGCCGCAGTCCCTTGCCTTCAGCACCCAACACCAGCGCGATCTTGTCGCCGGCAAATGTCTCTTCCAGCGGCGCCGGTCCTTCCGAATCGAGGCCTATCGTCTGGAAACCCAGCCGATGCAATTCTTCCAGCGCCTCGGCGAGATTGGTGATCTGGATATAGGGAATCATTTCCAGCGCCCCGGATGCGGACTTGGCAAGTACGCCCGATTCGGTCGGCGAATGCCGCTCGGTCGTGATCACCGCGCCGGCGTCGAAGGCCACGGCGGAGCGCAGGATGGCGCCGACATTGTGCGGATCGGTAACCTGGTCGAGCACGAGCAGCAGCGGCCGATCTTTCAGCGAATCGAGCTTGCGCACCGGCAGCGGCCGCGCTTCGAGCATGACGCCTTGGTGGATCGCATCCGGTCCCAGAATCGCGTCGATATCGGAAGGTGCGACGATCTCGACCGGGCAGCCGACCGCGTCGGGCGCATCGAGTTCGAGCCGCGCGAGCGCGTTCTTGCTGACCTTAAGGCCGAGTAGCCTCCGTTCCGGATTGGCGAGCGCCGCCTTGACCGTGTGCAGGCCGTAAAGCAGCACCGTGTCCGGCGCCAGCGTCGGCGCCTTCCAGTCGGCTGCAGGCTTTCGCCCGCGCGCCGGCGGCTGCAGTTCGCCGCGTTCACGCTTCTGGTCGCGGTGCGCGCGCCGGAGCTTGGCGTAATGGGTGTCTTTGGCGGAGTGTGTTTCTTTGGGATCTTTGGCCATGCTGTCGCTATAGCCCGATCGCTGCCTGCCGTCACGCCTCGGGACGAATATGACGGAAATTTTTATGCAAGCTTGTTGACAGGAGAGAGGGGGCCAGAATATACGGCCAGACATGTCGAGCGGCTTTGGCCCCGCGACATTGCAGAGGGCGCCTCACGGTTCCTTCGTGCCGGCTGGAAGGGTGCCCGAGTGGTTAAAGGGGACGGACTGTAAATCCGTTGGCTCAGCCTACGTTGGTTCAAATCCAACCCCTTCCACCAACTTGCCCGCACGTTTCCTCTGATGTCGGCGAGACTACCGCGGGTATAGCTCAATGGTAGAGCAGTAGCCTTCCAAGCTAAATACACGGGTTCGATTCCCGTTACCCGCTCCAGTCCTCCGCTTGTCACTTCCTGGACAATGTTTCCGATTATGGTCCGCGCTCCCTTCGGAGGGTTGCAATGAGCTACACATTTGCGGTTGGCGATATCCACGGCTGTGCCGTTCAGATGAACGAGCTGATCGAGGCGATCGAGTTTGCGCAGCCTGAAGGAACGATCGTTTTCGTCGGCGACTATATCGATCGCGGCCCTGATAGCCGGGGTGTCATCGAGCGGCTGATGGCGGGGCCAAGGCGGCCGGGCTGGCGCTGGATCATGCTCAAGGGAAACCATGAGGAGATGATGGTGTCCGCCTGCCGGGTGGTCGGCAATCCCACCATGTGGCTCGTCAATGGCGGCGAGGAGACGCTTCTCTCCTTTGGCGACCGCGTTCCGGACGACGTGCTGGATTGGGCAAATGCGCTGCCGCTTTATCATCAGGACGAGCACCGCATCTATGTCCACGCGGGCGTCGACGACACCGTGCCGCTCGCCCAGCACTCGGAACAGATACTGCTCTGGCGCCGTCCGGCGCCAGGCGAGACCGGCCGCTACTGGGGCAAGCACCTCGTCCACGGCCATACGCCGTCGGACGAAAACCCGCACACCGATGGCAACCGCACCAATATCGACAGCGCTTGCGTCTTTGGCGGGACACTGACCGCCGCCGTTTTCGATGACGCGATTGCCGGCCCGCCACTGTCTTTCATCCGGGTCGTCAACCGCACGCCTTGAAACGCGCCGCCGGATTTACCACCTTTCGCGCCAGCACCGGGAACCCCCGGCACTTTCAACAATTTCGCTTGCGCATTCCAAGCGAAGTCTTTAAACGGCTGCGCAATCCGGCCCCCGAAGGCGCCGGCGGCCGTCTTTCGATGATAGGGAAGCAACCAAATGGCAAAAGGAAAATTCGAGCGGAACAAGCCGCACGTGAACATTGGCACGATTGGTCACGTTGACCATGGCAAGACGTCGCTGACCGCCGCGATCACCAAGTATTTCGGCGAATACAAGGCGTATGACCAGATCGACGCTGCGCCGGAAGAGAAGGCCCGTGGTATCACGATCTCGACCGCTCACGTCGAATACGAGACGGCTGCCCGCCACTATGCTCACGTCGACTGCCCCGGCCACGCCGACTATGTGAAGAACATGATCACCGGTGCTGCGCAGATGGA